>DASZLW010000046.1:0-5034 GCA_035552175.1 Gaiellaceae bacterium
GTGATCTGTCCACTGTACTCGAGCCGGGAATGAGCCTTGGTCTTCCGGTAGACGCGTTTCAGCGGAGAACGAGTACGACCGGCACGTAACGGCCGCTCCGCCACGGGACCGGGTTCGACCCGCGTCTGGATCACGCGATGACGGTCGCGTCCCGACGCGCCCTACTCCAAGCTCAGCGCCCGTGCCTCCCGAGGAGACGCCGGGCCGCGCGCATCGCCGCTCTCGCGACAAAGCGAGGTGCCGTTCGGGGAGCCCATCGCAGGAGCGTGAGGAGATCTCGGGCGGGCCGGTCATATGAGCCGGCTGAGATGTTCGTCAGCGCCTCCTCGGCGAGGCGGCCTCCCCAATGCGATCTGGCGACGCGCAATCCGTTTCGGTAGTCGTTCTCATATTCGGGGTGCGCTCGAACGTACGAATGCTGTCGTCGTTGCGCGGTGATCGCTTTCGCGAGCATGGAGCCCCATCGGCGGGACATGTTGGACTCGTGGACACGGGTCATCAGCACGATCCGATCGTTGCAGGCGATTGGATGGGCGCGTGCGAGGCGCGCGTTGAGATCGAAGTCCTCGCACCCTTCGAGGTCGGTGGCGAATCCGTCGACCTGCAGGAGGACGTCGCGCCTGTAGAGCGCAGCTCCAGGTGCCCGGAGCCCGTTGTTCGTGCGCAGCATGTAGGCATAGGGGTCTGCGTCGTTCAGACGGCCTTCCGGGCCGCCGCCTCGCCACGACACCTCACCCGAGCCGTCGAAAAAGCGCTGGTGTCCGTAGACGAAGGCGCACTCGGGACGCTCCTCGAGACAGGCGAGCGATGTTGCGATCGCGTCCGGGACGAGCATGTCGTCTGCGTCGAGGAAGACGACGAACTCACCCTTGCCGGCCCGCAAACCGTCGTTTCGTGCCCGACCGAGCCCGCGGTTCGGGACGCTGAGGCACCGCGCCTGCGGGAACTCGGCCACGATCTCCCTCGTATCGTCTGTCGAGCCGTAGTCCACGACGATCACCTCGACTTCGGCGTGAGTCTGCGCATTCGTGCTCGCGATCGCCTCTCTCAGGAACCGACCGTAGTTGCGACACCCGATCACGACGGAGACCAACGCCATACGTGAACCTGATCGGAAACTCGAGCTCGCGTCAAGCCCGGCTCGTCCCGTTCCGGCGACTCCCCGGCCGGCTCGACCGCAGGCGCCGCCGCCGGATCCGCCTCGGATGGAGCGACGCTGTCCTCGGGCGGGGTTGCGGCAGTGTCGTCCATGCTGGCAGCAGGAGCGCAGAATCTCGCCCGGCCGGCGGCCTTCTACGCCGTCCTCGCCGCCACCGTTAATCAATCGGACAGACCTCCGGAGTACCGTGAGACGATGAGCTCCGGCACCGATCCGCGTCCTTACGGGCGGCGGGCGTTCCTGCTCCTGCTCGCCGGCGGCGCGTCTTCCTTCGTCTGGGCCTCCCGGGTGAGCAACGTCCTCTCGCCGTTCACATCGGGTGTCTCGCAGCTCCTCGGGAACCTCTTTCCGATCGGCGGTTGGAGGATCTACACGATCTCCGGCTCGATGCCGATCTTCGACTCGAGCGAGTACAGGCTCGAGATCGGCGGCCTCGTCAAGAAGCCCCGCAGCTTCACGTACGACGAGCTGCTCGCTCTGCCGCGATCGCATCAGGTCTCGACGTTCCACTGCGTCACGGGGTGGACGGTGCACGACGTGCGCTGGTCGGGCATCCGGTTCGCGCACCTGCTCGACCTGGTCGAGCCGCTGCCGGCGGCGACGGCGCTCCGCTTCGACTCGATGGAGGTTCCCTACAACGACTCGCTCACGCTGCCGCAGGTGCGGGAGCACGACGCGATGCTTGCGCTCGAGATGGACGGACAGCCGCTCTCGCGCCCGCACGGCTCGCCGGCACGCGTCGTCATTCCCGAGATGTACGGCTACAAGGGCGTCAAGTGGCTGTCGAAGATCGAGCTCGTCGCGAAGCAGCCGACGGGCTACTGGGAAGGGCTCGGCTACGACCAGGACGCCTGGGTGGGCCACTCCAATGGGTACGGGTAACGGCGCCGGCCACGTCGCGCGCTGGGGCCGCACCGAACGGACGGCGCACTGGATCCACGCGGCGGCGTTCTGCGTCCTGCTCGGCTCGGGGCTCTGCCTGTACCTGCCGAGCCTCGCCGAGGCCATCGGCAGGCGGCCGCTCCTGAAGACGATCCACATCTACACGGCGCTCGCCTGGGCGATCGCGCTCGTGCTCGTCGTGGTCGTGGGCGACCGCCGGGCGATCGGGTACACCGTCCGGGAGGTCGACTCCTTCGATGCCGACGACCGCGCGTGGCTTCGCGGGCGGCACGTTCCCCAGGGGCGGCTGAACGCCGGTCAGAAGGTGAACACGATCGTCTCGGCGGCCTTCGCGATCCTCTTTGCGGCCAGCGGCTTCGATCTCTGGTACGGCGAGCGCGACACGCGCTTCCGGCTCGCGAACGCCCTGCTCGTCCACGACTACCTGATGTACGCGTCGCTCTTCCTGTTCCTCGGGCATCTGTGGTTCGCGCTGATCCTCCCGAAGACGCGCCATTCGCTGAACGGGATGACCCGGGGCTGGGTGCGCGAGGACTGGGCCGTCGAGCGACATCCCAAGTGGGTCGCCGCGCTCGATGCTCGATCGCTCGAGCCGTCGGCGGCGCCCGGCGCGGATCACGAGCCTGACTGACCTGTTCAGGCGGCGGCGTGCAGGCGGCTGTCCGAGACGATCACCTGGAAGATCGGATGCCCGAACTGACGGCGGGCGCGCTCGACGAGGCCATGCTCCACCCAGTGGGCCTCCTCGATCGTGTGGGTCACGAGGACGATCTCGTCGGCGGCGAAGAGACGGAGGCCATCCTCGATCGCCTGGATCGGGTCGGAATCGCCGACGGAGCCGTTGGCCTGCATGCCGTCGCCGTCGAGCCCGGGAAGGCACTCCCGCAACCGCAGCTCCGCAGCCTTGCGCGCGCGGTCGACATCGGAGACCCAGAACCGCAGCCTCGAGTTGAGCGCCGGGCAGACGATGAGCACCTCGGCGGGGCGGGCCTCGCCGTTGTGCGCTGCGAGCGCGTCGTGGAGCATGTGTCCGTCGACTGCTTCGTTCGCGATCACGAGGATCCGGTACGGCGTGCTCTGGGTCTCCATCTTCTCCTCCTGGGCGGGTTCCTTTGGAAGGAGTTTCTCGATGGGTCATAACGTCGGATGTATATGTCCTTAAGAGATTCCTGAGAGATCGCGCCCGGGGTCAGGCTTCGACGGGCTGCCAGCGGAAGCCGCGGATGGCGCCGGCGAACCCGATCGCCCCCCACAGGACGACGACGCCGATCGCACCTGCGTCGGACCAGAAGTGGTCGTTGCGCAGCATCACGTCGCGCGTCAGCTGGGTGAAGTGCGTCAGCGGCAGGATGTCTGCGATCACGCGCAGGAACTCCGGGTAGCGCTTCGGCGTGAAGAACGTGCCGGAAATGATCGCCATCGGCAGGTAGACGGCGTTGATCGCCCCCGACGAGCCCTCGGAGGAACGGACGAGCGCGGTGATCCCGAGCCCCATCCCGGCGAACGAGATCGCCCCGATCGCGAGCACGGCGAGCAGCGAGAGGAGGCGGTCGGGGATGCCGACCGAGAAGAGCACACGGCCGATCGCGACGATCAGCACGGCCTCGACGAGGAAGACGATGAAGGTCGAGGCGAGCACCGCGAGCAGGTACGCCATCGCGGGCAACGGAGTCGAGCGGATGCGCTTGAGGATCCCGGACTCGCGCCGCACGACGAGGGTGATCCCGAGCCCGGCGAAGCACGTCGCCGCGATCCCGTAGCCGATCATCCCCGCCTCGAGGAACGAGGCGCCGCGGACGTTGTGCTCCTGCTTGATGTGATCGTTCCCGTAGATCGCGCCGAAGATCAGGAAGAAGATCACGGGCAGGAAGAACGTGAAGATCGCCGCCTCGCGGTTGCGCCAGAAGAGGAGCTGCTCGGTGCGGAGCTCGTGCAGGAAGAGCTTCAAGGGGCTCATAGAGTACGGCCCGCGGCGACCGAAGCCTCCCGCAGGCGTACCGCGAGGCCGTCGTCGAGCGGCTCGTCGAGGCGAAAGCTCCAGTTCCCCTCGGCCGTCCCGGGCGTGTTCATCCGCGCCTCGTCTCCGAGCCCGAGCAGATCCTGCACCGGCACGATCGCGAGCTCGGCAGGGGCGGCGAGCGCGATCCCGATCAGCAGCCACGCCGGGTCCGCCTCCTCGATTCCTGCGGCACGACCCGCGCGCCGCGCCCACTCGTGCGCCTCCTCGCGTGTCCGCTCCCACCACCCGAGGCTCGTGTCGTTGTCGTGGGTTCCCGTGTACATCACGCGATGGGCGGGCGTCGCGTACGGGTCGTGGCGGTCTCCGAGCAGGAAGTGGAGGACGAGCGTCCCCGGGATCCCGAGCTCGTCGCGGAGCCGGTTGACCGCCGGGGTGATCACGCCGAGATCCTCTGCGATCAGCGGCAGCGGCCCGAGCTCGGCTGCGACCGCGTCGAAGAGCTCGCGGCCGGGGCCGCGCCGCCAGACGCCGTGCAGCGCCGTCTCCGCGTCGCCGGGCACGCTCCAGTAGGAGACGAACCCCCGGAAATGATCGACCCGTGCGATGTCGAAGAGCTCGAAGGTGCGGCGGAAGCGCTCGATCCACCAGCGGTAACCGGTCTCGCGCAACTTGTGCCAGTCGTAGAGCGGATTCCCCCAGAGCTGACCCGTCTCGCTCCAGTCGTCGGGCGGCGCGCCCGCGACTGCCTCCCGCTGGAAGAGCTCGGGCCGCGTCACGTGGTCGGCGCTCCCCTGGGCGACGTAGATCGGCAGATCCCCGACGAGCCGCACGCCGCGGTCGGCGGCATACGCCCGCAGCGCCGACCATTCGTGCTCGAAGCGGACCTGATCCGCGATCGCGCCCGTCCCCTCGAACTCCCTCCAGTCGGCGGCCCAGTAGGAGTGGCGCTCGATGAAGTCGGAGATCTCGCGCTCGCTCACCGGCCGCTCGGGATCCGCGAGAAGGGCAGGCG
>DASZLW010000047.1:0-3419 GCA_035552175.1 Gaiellaceae bacterium
CCGAGCTCCTGCTGGATCGCCTTCAGCTGCTGGCGCAGGAAGTACTCGCGCTGGCCCTTCTCCATCTCGGACTGCACCTGCGACTGGATCTTCGAGCCGAGCTCGAGCACCTCCGCCTCGCGCGACAGGATCGCCGAGACCCGCCGGAGGCGCTGCTCGACGTCCGTCTCCTCGAGGAGCTCCTGCCGCTCCTCCGTCGGGATCGTCCGCAGCGTCGAGCCGACGAGATGCGCGAGCGCGCTCGGGTCGTCGACGTTCGTCGCGGCGAGCTGGAGCTCGGCGGGCATGTACGGCGCGAGGCCGATGATCTTCGCGAAGAGGCCCTGGACGTTCCGCGTGAGCGCCTCGACCTCGGGCGTGTCGTCGTTCGTGTCCGGGAGCGCCTCGAAGTCGGCGACGAGGTACGGGTCGGCGGCAATGTGCTCGACGAGCTTCACGCGGTGGATCCCGCCGACGAGGATCCGCAGCGTCCCGTCGGGGATCTTGATCATCTTGTGGACGACGGCGACCGTGCCGACGTCGTAGATGTCGTCGAAGCCCGGTGTCTCGATCGAGGCGTCCTTCGCCGTGACGAGCGCGAGCAGGCGGTCCCCGGAGACGACGTCGTCGATCAGTCGGATCGAGCGCTCCTGGCCGATCGCGAGCGGCATCATCGACTGCGGGAAGACGACGGTGTCCTTCAGCGCCAGGACCGGAAGCCTCGCGGGGAGCTCGATCTCGGTCTCGAGCTCCTCCGGCATCTCGAACGTGATGTCGGTCACGGCCGGTCCACGGCGATCGTATGCCTGCGCGCCGGCTGCGGCGCCGCCGCAACGGGAAGCGAGATCGTCACGATGCCGTGCTCGTAGCGCGCGCGGGCGCTCTCCGGGTCGACGTCCTCGCCGAGCCGCACCTGCCGCTGGAACGGGCCGTACTCGATCTCCATCTGCTGGTAGACGCGGCCGCCCGACCGCGCCCGCACCCGTTCTCCGGAGACGACGAGCAGCCGCTCCGACACGACGATCGTGAGGCTCTCGGGGTCGATTCCCGGCACCTCGACGATCACGGTGAGCTCGTGCGGATCGGCGGTGTGGAAGCTGTCGACGTTCGGGCGGAAGCCGCGCCGCAGCCCGGCGAAGCGCGGCACCTGCCAGAGATCGGAGAACAGCTCCTCGATCTCGGCCTGGAGCTGCTCGGGGCTCAGCTTGTCCCTCCTCGACGCCATCGCGTAACCGTATCGGCTGGCCCAGTCCCTCCGGCCCCCGTTTCCGGCCTCCGCCGGCGCACCGGCCGCGCGCCCCGGCGTACTGTTCGACCGTGGCCGCGTGGACGCGTTTCGTGCTGCGCCATCGCGGTGTGGTTCTCGCTGCGTGGCTCGCCGTCCTGCTCGCGGGCGGCTTCGCGAGCACGAAGCTCTCCGCGATCCTCTCGAACACGTTCGCCGTCCCCGGCACCGACTCGGAGCAGGTGCGGCAGGTGCTCCAGGATCGCTTCGGCGACCGCTCCGACGGGGCGTTCACCATCGTCTTCGAGCTGAAGAAGGGCCGCCTTGCGCCCGTGACGCTCCGCCGCGCGCTCACGGCAGCGGTCAGGCGAGCGGCCTCGGCGGTGCCGAGCGGCGCGCCCGCGACGTTCGACGTCGCAACCGCGCCCTCCGGGCGGACGATCGTCTACGGCGACGTCGACTCGACGCTCGACCTCGCCCAGGCGAAGGGTTACACGCCGGCCGTACTTGCGGCACTCGGCCATCCGGCAGGCATCGAGAAGGTCTACGTCACCGGCGCGGCCGCGATCCAGCACGATCTCGACCCGATCTTCAACTCGGACCTGCGCCACGGCGAGCTCGAGATCGCCGTTCCGATCGCGCTTCTCGTCCTCCTCGCGGTCTTCGGCTTCTCGTGGGCCGTGAGCGTGCCGATCATCTTCGCCGGTTGCACGATCACCGGCACGCTCGGGATCGTCTACGGCGTCGCGCAGCTCTGGACGACCCCGACGTACGCGACGAACCTCGTGCAGCTGATCGGGCTCGGGATCGCCGTCGACTACTCGCTCCTCGTCGTCTACCGCTTCCGGGAGGAGCTCGCGGCGGGCAAGGTGGTCGACGACGCCGTCGTGCGGACGATGCAGACCGCCGGGCGCGCCGTCGTCTTCTCGGGGATCGCAGTCGCCCTCGGCCTCGCGCTCCTCGTCGCGATGCCGCTGCCGTTCATCCGGATGCTCGGCGTGGCGGGCTTCCTGATCCCGATCGTCTCGATCCTCGCGGCCGTGACCCTCCAGCCGGTGCTGCTGTCCTACTTCGGCCGGCGGGGAACCGCACGCCACCGGATCCTGCGACGTGAGCCGATCGATCCCGAGGACGGCCTCTGGGCTCGCCTCGCCCGCTCGATCATGAAACGGCCGATCGCCTACCTGATCGGCGGCACCTCGGTCCTCCTCGCCGCGGCGGTGCCGGCGTTCTGGATCCAGGTGACACCGGGCTCGTCGTTCGGGATCCCCCGCACGCCGCAGTCGGTTCGCGGGTTCGACCTCCTGCGGGAGGCGGTCGGGCCGGGAGCGGTCGCCCCGGCGCAGATCGTCGTCGAAGCCGGTAGCGGCTCGGTGCTCGCCTCGCCGACGCAGGCTGCGCTTCGACGGCTGATCGCAGAGCTCCGCGCCGACCCCGAGGTGGCGAAGGTCTACAGCGGCTCGGGGTCGCACTTCGTCGACTCGACCCGCCGCTACGAGCAGGTGATCGTCGCCGGCCGACACGACTACGGCTTCCCGCAGGAGCAGGCGCTCGTGAAGCGGCTTCGGTCGAAGCTGATCCCCGAGGCCGGCTTCCCCGTGGGCGAGCGGGTGCTCGTCGGGGGTGCGCCGGGGCAGGGAGTCGACTTCCTGCACCAGGCCTACACGTACTTCGTGCCGCTGATCGCGGCGGTGCTCGTCCTCACCTACTTCCTGCTGATGCGCGCCTTCCGCTCGTTGCTGCTGCCGCTCAAGGCGGTGCTCCTGAACCTGCTCTCGGTCGGCGCGAGCTACGGGATGCTCGTCGTCTTCTTCCGCTGGGGCCTCGGGCACTCGGCGTTCGGGCTCTACCAGTTCGGCCAGGTCGAGGGCTGGATCCCGATCTTCCTCTTCGCGATGCTCTTCGGCCTCTCGATGGACTACGAGGTGTTCCTCGTCACGCGGATGCGCGAGAGCTGGGACGAGGGGGTCGACAACGTGACGGCCGTCGCGCACGGGCTCGAGCGGACAGGGCGGATCATCACGGCGGCGGCGATCATCATGTGCGCCGCGTTCTCCGGGTTCATCGCCGGGCGGATCGTCGGGCTCCAGGAGTTCGGGCTCGGCCTCGCGGTCGCGATCTTCGTCGACGCGACGATCGTCCGCTGCCTGCTCGTGCCGAGCCTGATGGCCGTCCTCGGCCGCTGGAACTGGTGGCTGCCGGCGCCGCTCGCGGG
>DASZLW010000048.1:0-12248 GCA_035552175.1 Gaiellaceae bacterium
CGGGATCGAGACGATCGGCGATCTCGTGACGAAGACGGAGAACGAGCTCGCCTCGATCCCGAACTTCGGCAAGAAGTCGATCGAGGAGGTCAAGGAGACGCTCGGCCAGCACGGCCTGCGCCTCCGCGGCGACAACGGAGGGCCCTCAGAGGGCTAGGCCCTCGGGGGCGCGAAGGACGAGGCATGAGGCATCAGCGCACCGGCAAGAAGCTCGGCCGCGACTCGGCTCACCGCCGGGCGCTGTATGCCAACCTCGCTTCGGAGCTGATCGAGCACGAGCGGATCCGGACGACGATCACCAAGGCGAAGGCCGTCAAGCCGATCGCCGAGCGGATGATCACGCTCGGCCGGCGTGGCGACATCCACGCCCGGCGGCAGGCCGTCGCATTCCTCCGCTCGAAGGACATCGTCCACAAGCTGTTCACCGAGATCGGTCCGCGCTTCGCGCAGCGGCCGGGAGGCTACGCGCGGATCGTCCGCATCGGGCCGCGCCAGGGCGACGCAGCCGAGATGTGCTATCTCGAGCTCGTCGACACCCCGCTCGTCTTCAAGACGAAGCTCTCGGACGTCCAGGAGGGGCCCGAGACGGCGGCTCCCGCCGGCGAGACCGAGGCTGAGGAGCCGGCGGAGGCGGAGGCGGAGGCGGAAGGAGCCGAGGCCGACGCCGAGGCAGAGCCTGTCGGCGATGAAGCCGAGCCGGAGGCCGAGCCCGCCGCAGACGCCGAGCCCGCCGCAGACGCCGAGCCCGCGACGGAGGCTGCGCCAGAAGCCGCCGAAGAGCCGGCCGCCGACGCCGATCCGGCCGCCGACGCAGGCGAGCCGACAGCCTAGCCTGGAGCTCAGGCAGTGGCGCCGAGCGTGGCGCTCACGGCGACGATCACGGCCCCCGCGAACGACACCGCCGCGAGCGAGGCCGCAAAGCTCGTGCTGAAGAAGCGGGCGCGCAGCACCGCGAGCGCGAACAGCTCGAACGCGACGACGATGAAGGCCGTCACGAGCGCAGCGTGGTAGCTCGGGATCAGGAACGGGAGCGAGTGCAGGATCCCGCCGATGAAGGTGCCGAGACCGGTGATCCCGCCGCGGACATACGGATTCCCCCGTCCGGTCAGCTCGCCCGTGTCGGACAGCCCCTCCGAGAACGCCATCGAGATTCCGGCGCCGATCGAGGTCGCGAGGCCGGCGATGAACGCGTAGAAGGGCTTGTGGCTGATCAGCGCAACGGAGAAGATCGGCGCGAGCGTCGACAGCGAGCCGTCGACGAGACCGACCATGGCAGGCTGGACGCGCTGGAGCAGGAAGTCGTGGGGTTCGGCCATCTAAATAGAGTGTAACGTACGATGTGCAAGAGACCAGAGCATAAGGATCACCTTACAAGCACGTTCAGGTGCGCCTGACGTGGATCTGAAACTAACCGTTGCCTACGACGGAGCGGCTTTCCGAGGCTGGGCGCGGCAGCCGCTCGAGCGCACGGTCGAGGGCATCCTCGCCGAGGCCCTGGCGAAGGTCTACCGGTCGGCCGGGCCGCTCGCCGTCGCGGGACGCACCGATACCGGCGTGCACGCATTCGCCAACGTCGTCTCCGTCGAGGCAGCGGGCGGCCCACCGCCCGAGCGGGCGACCGAGGCCCTCAACGCCGTCCTGCCGCCCGACCTCGCGGTGCTGCGGGTCGAGGAGGCGCCAGAGCGGTTCGACGCCCGCCGCTCGGCGCGGTCGCGCTCGTACCGGTATCGAATCTGGCGCCGCCGGACACTCTCTCCTTTCGAGGTGAACCGTTCGCTGTGGCACCCTCGCCCGCTCGACGTGCAGCGCCTCCAGGCCTCGGCGGCGATGCTCGTCGGCGAGCACGATTTCCACGCCTTCACGCCGACGGAGACCAAGCACCGCGTGTTCGTGCGGAACGTCGAGGACGCCCGCTGGTTCGACCGCGGCGACACGGTGGAGCTCGAGATCACAGCCGACTCCTTTCTGCGCCACATGGTGCGGACGCTCGTCGGCACGATGCTCGAGCAGGATCCTGAAGCGATGCTCGGCCTGCTCGCCGGAGCCCCGCGCGCCGCAGCGGGCTCGACCGCCGCACCGTCCGGCCTGTACCTCACGGGCGTTCGCTACGACGGCTGACCTCCGGCTGAGATTCTCGACGCTCCGGACCTCGCTTGTGATGCAAGTTGCAAGGGTTGCCGGCTCGTGACTTGCATCACAAGCGTTTGTGGTTCTGCGGCGGTATCGCGCTAAGCTGAGGCGATGAGCCTGCCGCGGCCTCCCTGCTAGGGCACTGACCGGCGCCGGCGCCCGCGCAGTGCCGCCGGCCTCGTCACCGTCCTTCTCGCGATCGAGCTCCTCGACGAGCTCGTCTTCGGCGCGCGCGAGGCTGCCTGGCCCGCGCTCCGCCGCGATCTCCGGCTGAGCTACCTCGACGTCGGGTTGGCGCTGTCGCTCCCCGGCCTCGTCTCGCTGTTCGTCGAGCCGCCCCTCGGTGTGCTCTCCGACCGCGGCTGGAGGCGGCGGATCGTCGCAGGCGGAGGTCTCGCGTTCACGGCCGGGCTCGCTCTCCTCGCTGCCTCTCCGACCTTCGTCGTGCTGCTCCTGGCGCTCGGGATCCTCTATCCGGCCTCGGGTGCGTTCGTCAGCATCTCGCAGGCCGCGCTCGTCGACCTCGATCCCGGCCGCGGCGGCCACAACCTGGCGGTCTGGACGGTCGCGGGCTCGGTCGGCGCCGCTGTCGGCCCGCTCTTCGTCGCCGCCGGCCTTCCCTGGCGAGGCGTCTTCGCCGGATATGCGGCGGTGGCCGCCCTCCTCACGCTGGCCGTCTCCCGGCAGGACCTCGGCGGAGCCGGAAGCGGCAGCGATCCGGCCGCGGATGGGCTACGCGCCGCCTTGCGCCTCCCGGGTGTGATCCGCTGGCTCGTCCTGCTCGAGCTCGAAAGTCTCGGAACGGACGTGCTGTTCGGCTTTCTCGCCCTCGATCTCGTCGACACCGTCCATGCCTCGGCGCAGGTCGCCGCGCTCTGCGTCGCGGTGTGCACCGGCGCCGGGCTCGTCGGGAACGTGGCCCTCGTGCGGGCGCTCCGCTTCGTCGACCCTCTCCGCCTGCTCCGGGCGAGCGCGGCCGTCGCAGCGCCGTGCCTGATCGGATTCCAGCTCGCCCCGGGTGTGCCGGCGAAGCTCCTCTTCGCCGGCGCCCTGGGGCTTGCCTCGTCGTGCTGGTACCCGATCTCGCAGGCCCGGCTCTACGCGGCTCTGCCGGGGACGAGCGGCATGGCGACTGCCGTCGCAACCTGTGCGAGCGCCGTCGGGATCGGCCTGCCGCTCCTGCTCGGCGCGGTCGCGGGCGCTGTCGGGCTCGGCGACGGGCTCTGGCTCTGCGTGGCCGCGCCTCTCGCACTGCTCCTCGGTGTGCCGCGCGGCTGAGGTCGCCGGAACTACGATCGAGCCCGTGCGCTTTCCCGTCGTCCTCTTCGATCTCGACGGTACCGTCGTCGACTCCGGCGGGATCATCCTCGCCTCGATGCGCCATGCAACACGCGCGGTGCTCGGGCGCGAGATCCCCGACGAGGCTCTGATGGCGGCGGTCGGCGGTCCCGGGCTCGAGGCGCAGATGCTCGAGCTCGGCGGAGCCGACCATATCGAGGAGCTCGTTCGCGTCTACCGGGCGCATAACGAGCCACTTCATGACCGGCTCGAGATGTGCTTCGGGATGGACGACGTGCTGCTGAAGCTGAAGGACGAGGGTCGCCGGCTCGGCCTCGTCTCCGCCAAGCGCCGGTCGACTGTCGAGCTCGCGTTCGCGGCGACCGCGATCGGCCATCTGTTCGAGGTGGTCGTCGGCGGCGACGAGACGCCGAGGCAGAAGCCGTTCCCGGACCCGCTCCTGCTCGCGCTCGAGCGTCTGGGTGCCGAGGCGGCAGATGCGGTCTATGTCGGCGACTCGCCGTTCGACATGGGAGCGGCGAAGGCGGCCGGAATGCACGCTGTCGGAGTGACGTGGGGCGGCGTCCACGGCCGCGACCTCCTCGGCGAAGGCGATGCGATCGTCGACACGCCGGAGGAGCTCCTTGCCGCCCTCTGACCCGGCGAGCCGGGCAGTCGAGCTCCGCGACGAGCTCACGCGCTGGGGCTACGAGTACCACGTCCTGGACGCTCCGACCGTTTCCGACGCCGAGTACGACCGCGCATATGACGAGCTCGTCGCGCTGGAGGCCGCCGATCCGGCGCTCGTCATGCCCGACTCGCCGACGCAGCGTGTCGGTGCTCCCGTCTCCGACCGGTTCACGAAGGTTCAGCACCTCGAGCAGATGGGCTCGCTCGAGAAGGTGACGACCGAAGAGGCGCTCGTGAAGTGGGCCGAAGACGTCCGCAAGCGCCTCGAGGCTGCCTTCGATCACGACGAGGAGCCGGTTGCGTACGTGATCGAGCCGAAGATCGACGGCCTCGCGATCAACCTCACCTACGAGGACGGCATCCTCGTGCGCGGTGCGACGCGCGGCGACGGGATCCAGGGAGAGGACGTGACGGTGAACCTGCGCACGATCCCGACGATCCCGCTCAGGATGCACGGTGGCGAGCCGCCCTCGCTCCTCGAGGTTCGCGGGGAGGTCTACCTGCCGATCTCCGGCTTTCGAGAGCTCAACGAGCGCCTCGTGGGCACGGGCCAGAAGCTCGCGCCGAACCCGAGGAACGCCGCCGCGGGATCGCTTCGCCAGAAGGATTCCCGCATCACCGCGTCACGTCCGCTCGCGATGTGGTCATACGGCGTCGGTCGGCGGGAGGGCCTCGAGCTCGCAACGCACTCGGAAACGCTCGCGTGGCTCGCCGAGCACGGCTTCCGCATCAACCCGCATACCGAGCGGCTCGACACGATCGAGGAGGTCGCGAAGCGCTGCAGGGAGTGGGAGAGACGGCGCAGCAAGCTCGACTACGAGATCGACGGGATCGTGATCAAGGTCGACTCCTACGCGCAGCAGGCGGCGCTCGGGATGCTGCACTCGCGACCCCGGTGGGCCCGCGCCTTCAAGTGGGCGCCGCTGACCGCCCAGACGAAGCTGCTCGAGATCCGCATCCGCGTCGGCCGGACGGGCGCGCTCAACCCGTGGGCGATCCTCGAGCCCGTCGAGGTCGGTGGTGTCACCGTCTCGCGCGCGACGCTGCACAACGAGGAGGACATCAACCGCAAGGAGATCCGCGCCGGCGACACCGTGATCGTTCAGCGCGCGGGCGACGTGATCCCGCAGATCGTGGGGCCGGCCGGCCCGCACGCCTCCGGAACGCGGGAGTTCGAGATGCCCGAGCGCTGCCCGCTCTGCGACACGCCGATCGTCAAACCCGCGGGAGAGGCGATGCATCGCTGCCCGAATCGCGCCTGCCCTTCGCGCGGCCTCGAGACGCTGATCAACTGGGTCGGCGCGGCCGCCGACATCGACGGCGTCGGCGAGCAGTTCGTCCGGCGCCTGTGGAGCGAGGGCCTCCTCCGTTCGATGCCCGATCTGTACAACCTCACCGAGGAGCAACTCCTCGGGCTCGACGGGTACGGGGAGGTCTCCGCCCGGAACGCGATCGCCTCGATCCAGGAATCCCGCCGGACGATCCCGTTCCGCCGGATCCTCTTCGGGCTGAACATCCCCGAGGTGGGCTACGTCACGGCACAGCGGCTCGCACGCCACTTCGGGACCGTCGATCGCCTGCTGGCGGCGACGCCCGAGGAGCTCGCCGAGTGCGAGGGGATCGGATCAGAACGTGCCGAGGCGATCGCCGAATGGTTCGCCGATGACGACAACCGCCGCCTCGTCGCCGAGCTCCGCGCGCTCGGGCTCAGGTTCGAGTCCGACGAGGACGACCGCCCGAAGGAGGGCCCGCTCACGGGGACGCAGTACGTGATCACCGGCACTCTCGAGACGTTCAGCCGCGAGGAGGCGAAGGCCGCGCTCGAAGCTCTCGGTGCGAAGGTCTCCGACAGCGTCTCGAAGAAGACCACGGGCGTGATCGTCGGCGAGAGCCCCGGGTCGAAGGCGGCCAAGGCAGAAGCGGCCGGCGTGCCGATCCTCGGCGAGGACGACCTGAAGGCCCTGCTCAGCCGGGGGTAGAGCTCGAGGCTCGAGCGGCCGGGCCTAGAGCTGCGAGTCCGGGGGCGGAGTCGCAGCGACAGGAGCCGTGCCGACCTGGGAGCCGGGCTCGCCCAGGTAGATCGGGCCGGCTGCAGGCCGTGTGCCGTACCGCCGGCTCTTCGAGAGCTTCACGGCCTCGTACACCGCGAAAGCGATCCAGAGCACGTCGAAGAAATCCCAGAGGTGCCCGTACTTGCCCGTGTAGACGTCCCATGTGAGGGAGGAGAAGAGCCCCGTCGAGCTGACGAAGACGACCTCGAGGTACTTCCCGAGCGCGATCCCGATCAGTGCCCCGATCGCGGCGATCACCTGCAGGTGCGTGCCCTCGGCGCCGCGGCCGACGTAGGCGACGACGGCGCCGACGATGAAGCCGACCGCCACGGCGACGATCCCGATCTCGTGGTTCGTCACCTCGCTCACGACGCCCCAGAGCACCGCCGAGGCCACCGCCGCGACGAGAGCCGCGAGGATCACGAGGACGATTTGCCCGCTCTTGTCCTCGCGATAGGGAAGCCTGCCCTCCACACCTCGCACCGTAATCGACTTCTGGCCGAAAGGGAAGTGGGCGGTGATCAGGCCGCGGTCTCGTTCGAGGTGTGGCTCAGCCGGGAGCGATCTGGTCGATCAGCGCCTCGGCGACCCCATCCTCGGCGGCGTGTGCGGCCCAGTAGTCGACGGGGTCTCCGTTCTCGATCGCGACGAACGCATAGCGCGTGCCGACGTAGCCCGACAGCGCGGAGGCGATGTCCGTCGTTCCCGTCTTCGCGCGCACGAGCGCGTGGCCCGGGTTGTCGACGAGGCGGTTCTCGAGCGTGCCGCTCTCGCCCGCGATCGGAAGTGCATCCCACACGACGGGACGCATCACGGGGTTGTTCCAGATCAGCACGAGAATCGAGGCGAGCTCGCGCGCTGTGACGCGATCGTCGCGTGAGAGCCCCGAGCCGTCGGCGATCCGGACGCCGGCGAGCGGAACCCCCGCGGCGTCGAGATCTCGCCGGACGACGGTGGCACCCCCGGCTGTCGTGCCGTAGCCGGCGGATTTCGCGCCGATCGCCTTCAACACCATCTCGGCGGTGAAGTTGTCGCTGTAGTGATCCATGAACTGGAGGATCTCGGAGAGCGGCTCCGAGTAGATCGTCGCGAGGGGACGCGCGCGCGGCCAGGCACGTCCGGTGCTCGCGCCGCGCGCGGCGACGCCCCTGGCGTGGAGGAGGCGGTCGAGCTCGGCGGCAGCGGCGAGTGCCGGATCTACGACGAGGCGGCCGTTCCGCGCGGCGCGATCGACGATCAGGGCCGACATGGGAGGGGACTCGATCCCGGCATAGGACGGGAGCCAGCCGGTCGCGGTCGTCTCACGGTCGAAGAACGATGCGTCGCCGACGATGCCGCCGGTGATCCGACGGATCCCCAGCCGCCAGACGATCTTCGCGAGGTGCTTCAGATCGCTCGTCGTCAGCGCGGGGTCGCCGAAGCCCTTGAGCACGAGCCTGCCGACCCAGGTGCTCCCGACGCGCTTGCCCTCGCCGACGAGCTCGGTCGGGTACCGGTACGAAGGGCCCAGCTCCAGCAGCGCGGCGTAGGTGACCGAAAGCTTCTCGTTCGACGCCGGCTCGAGCGAGAGCCCGGCGTTGCGGGCGAAGACGACGCGACCGGTGGGAAGCTCGACCACCATCGCCGTCGACGCCGTCGACACGACGCCGGGGGTGTCGAAGGTGCCCGCGAGCTTTCGGTGAAGGCCTCCTGCTCCGGAGGGCGCTGCGGTCGCGGTGCCGGCGAGACAGCACACGAGCACGGCGACCGGCAGGAGAATCCGGGGGGACACGCCATAGAGTTTGACGGCAAGCCCGGACACCCTGCCTGGGCTTCGCACCGCCCTCAGGCTAGGCCTGAGCGAACGGCGAAGACCGCGGCCTGGATCCGGTTCTCGATCTGCAGCTTCATCAGGATGTTCGAGATGTGGTTCTTCACGGTCTTCGGGCTGATGTGCAGCGCCGCGGCGATCTGTGCGTTGTCGTGGCCGTTGGCGATCAGGCGCAGAACCTGCATCTCGCGGTCGGAGAGCACGGAGGCGTCCGTCTCCTCGCGCGCCGACGGGTTCGCCGCCCGGAGCTGGTGGAGGACCTTCGACGCGATCGCGGGCGAGATCAACGACTCACCGGCTGCAGTCGCCCGGATTCCCGCCATCAGCTCCGGGAGCGAGGAGTCCTTGAGCAGGTAGCCGCAGGCGCCGGCCATGATCGCGTCGATCACGTCGCCGTCCCCGTCGGAGGCGGTGAGCACGAGGACGCGGGTCATCGGCGCGATCATCGCCATCTGCCTCGTCGCCTCGACCCCGCTGATTCCAGGCATGTTCAGATCCATCACGACGACGTCGGGAGCGAGGACTCGAAGGTCGACGAGCGCGTCGCTTCCGGTGCACGCTTCACCGACGACGTCGACGCCCTCGTCTTCGAGCAGCGTCCGGAGACCGCTGCGGAAGAGGTCGTTGTCGTCCACGAGCAGCACGCGCGGCGATTGTTCAGGCAAGGATTCGTGTGACTCGATCAGCTCGGCGACCTCCGCACCTGATCGGACGGGTCGCAGTCTAGTTGACTGCGATCGTGACCGTCCGCCTGCCCCACGCGTAGGCCTGTGCGGCGCTCGGGAACCAGAGGTCGATCGAGCTCCCGACGATCGAGCCGCCGGTGTCGGCGGCGATCGCGACGCCGTAGCCCGGAATGACGATGCGCGTTCCGAGCGGGATCACCGACGGATCGACGGCGGCGATGCCCCATCCGGCCGGCACGCCGGTCGACGTGTGCCCGGCAAGGTCGTAGCCGGTCGCGGTGACGGTGAGCGTGTGGCCGCCGGGAGCCGGGGTCGTCGCCGCCGTGACGGGCGCCTGGATCGTCGCCGAGACGAAGACCGGGGCGGCCGTGGTCGCCGCCGCACCCGGGGTAGACGCTGCCGTCGCGGCGAGCAGTTGCGACCGGACGTCCGCAGCCTGCGCGATCGCCGAAAGTTGCGCGATCTGTGCCGCGTTGGATGACTGCTGCCGCGAGAGCTCCGCGACGTAGGCCGTGCGCGAGGCCGCGAGCTCCTCGAGCTGGGACACCTGAGCGGAGGTGGAAGCGAGGCTCCTCGCGAGCATCCGTTCTCGATCGGCAAGGTCACGCGACAGGCGCGACAGGCTTCGTCGTGACGACAGCACCTGCGTGAGCACGTCGGCGTTCGACGCCGCGACCCGGTTGTAGTCGTCGAGCTGCGTCATCGCCTCCTCGAGCGAGTGCGCTCCCATCACCACGTCGAGCGAGCTCGTGTCGCGATGCTCGTAGATGAAGCGCAACCGGGAGGCAAGCCGGTGCCGCGAGAGGCGCGCATCGAGGCGGGCGGCTCCGATCTCCTGCGTCAGGGTCCCCCGTTCGGCCCGGAGAGTCGCTGTCTGGTCCTCGACCGAGATCAGCCTGCCATGAGCGTTCGTGAGCTGCGTGTCGAGCGAGTAGAGCTCGAGGACCGCCGCCCGCGACTTCGAGGCGAGGTTCGCGTTGTCGGCCCGGAGGCCTCCGACCGACGGACGTGATCCACTTGCAGGTGCGATCGCGAGCAGGCAGACGCACGCCATGGCGGCGCCCACGAGCAATCCCCTCCCCTTGGCTCGCCCGAGCAAGGGGCGGACCGTAGCACACCGAGGGCAGTTTTTCCCGCAATGTGCAGAGAAAGTAGGAGGTTTACCTAGATTCAAGGCGCTGAACGGTTGCTCTCGTCCGAACACATTGCTAACGTCGCCCCTTCGTGACGTGCCGGCCCCTACCGGTGCGCCAGTCGGAGGCTGAGCAGTTCCTGGTCGGAGGCTCTACGCAGGAATGTGGTTCGGTTCAGGTGACCCGACGGCTGGCGCCGTACGTGCTACTCGCGATCGTTGCGGGTCTTCTCTCGGCTTTTCCGGCCGCTGGTGCCCCGTCGCCTTCTGTCGCCGCCGCCCAGGCGCAGGCTCAGGAAGTGCTCGGCGAGCTGAACGCTCTCAATGGGAGCCTCGACCGCTCGGACGAGCTCGTGAACCTCGCGAACCTGAGGCTCGCGAGCGTCAGGCGCGACATCGCGACGAACCGGCGCGAGCTCGCGATCGCGAAGCACGACCTGCTCGTAAGCCGGCTGATGATCGCGAAGCGTCTCGTCACGATGTACACGAGCGGGTCGTCGTCGGCACTCGAGGTGGTCCTCGGTGCGCACAGCCTGCAGGACGTCCTGAACAGGATCGACACGGAGAATCGCCTCACCTCGCTCGACGCGCAGGTCGCGACGCAGGTCTCGCACTTCAGGCAGTCGGTGCTGCAGCAGCGGACATCCCTCGCGAGCGAGAACGCACAGGTGCGGCGCCTCGTCGCCGAACGGGCGAGGCAACGGACGGCGATCGAGACCCGGATCGGCGAGCGCCGTCAGCTGCTCGACTCGCTGAACGGGCAGGTGCAGAGGCTTCTCGCAGCCCAGCAGGCGGCCGCTCTCCGTGCCGCCCGGGCGGCGGAGCAGCACGTCGCGGTCGCCCAGACCGCAACGGCGCAGGCGTTCGCTTCGACCCCGGTGGGCGCGACCGCGGTCACTCCGGAGGGTGCGGCCGTGATCCCGCCGTCCAGCTACTCGGGCGTCGTGGGGGTCGCGATGCAGTACCTCGGCACCCCGTACGTGTGGGCGGGCGCTTCGCCGGGCGGGTTCGACTGCTCCGGCCTCGTGATGTACGCGTACTCGCAGGAGGGCGTGTCGCTCCCGCACTCGTCGTATGCGATGTGGGACGACGGCGTCTCCGTTCCGAAGGATCAGCTCGAGCCGGGCGACATCGTCTTCTTCGACGGCCTCGGGCACGTGGGCATCTACATCGGCGGCGGCGAGTTCGTCCATGCCCCGCATACGGGGACGGTCGTGCAGGTCTCGAGCCTCGACTCGGGCTCGTACGCCGGGTCGTACGACGGCGCGCGGCGCGTGAGCTAGCCGGTTTTTCGCGCGTACGACTCGCAGGAAGACGTGTCGCGGAAGCGAATCGAGGGAATCCCTAAACTGATTCTCGACTGAACTCCTGCATATGCGCACAACCTGGAACGGATCGATCAGCTTCGGGCTCGTCAACATCCCGGTGGGGCTTTCGCCGGCGACGGCCTCGTCGTCGCGCCAGTCGGACGTGTCGTTCAAGATGCTGCACCGCGAGTGTCTGACGCCGATCAAGCAGAAGCGGTTCTGCCCGGTGCACGAGGTCGATCTTTCGCCCGACGAGATCGTGCGCGGCTGGGAGGTCGCGAAGGGGCAGTTCGTTCCGGTGGAGGACGCGGAGCTCGAGGCGCTCGAGAACTTCGACACCTCGAAGGCGATCGAGATCAAGCAGTTCGTCCATGCAGAGGAGGTCGATCCGATCTACTACGACCGGACCTACTTCCTCCTTCCCGCCGCGACCGAGGCGCAGCGCCGCCCGTACGCGCTGCTGCTCGAGGCGATGCGCGCGTCGAAGGTGGTCGGGCTCGGCACGTTCGTCCTCGCCGGGAAGGAGAAGCTCTGCCTGATCCGTCCGAAGGGAAGTGCGCTCGCGCTCGAGACGCTCTTTCTCGCCGAGGACGTGAAGGGCCAGGAGGAGATCGACGAGCCGGTCGCCGCGACCGGCGTGAAGAAGGAGGAGCTCGCGCTCGCCCAGCAGATCATCGCCGGGCTCGAGGCGCCGTTCGAGCCCGATTCGCTTCACAGCGATTACCGCGCGAAGCTGAAGGACCTGCTCGAGGCGAAGCTGGACGGGCACGAGGTCGTCGAGCCGCCCGAGGAGAAAACGCAGGATGCACCCGTGATCGACCTGATGGCTGCGCTTCGGGCATCGGTGGAGGGTGCCAAGGGCACCACCTCGGTGAAGAAGTCGTCCGGCCGCAAGCGCGTCGCGAGCAAGTAGTTCGCCGCTTCGGCCACGCACGTCGGTAGGGCGCGATCTCCGCGACGCTTCCCGGGGGGCGTGGCGCCGCTCGCTCGGGGCGAGCGGCGGCGTTCGAGCGGTGCGGCGAGAAATCAGTGTTGCTTCGGCATGGCCTCCAGGGCCTGGACGTGCGCCTGGAACAGCGTCTTGTCGATCTTGCCCTGATAGATGGGGACGTGCTCCTCGACGCAGATCCGGATCACCTCGGTCCGGTCGAGTCCGACTTCCTT
>DASZLW010000049.1:0-10924 GCA_035552175.1 Gaiellaceae bacterium
CCGAACAGCGTCAGCGCGACCCAGATGCCGATCACGATCCTGCGGCGACGGACGATCAGGTGGGCAAGACGCTCGAGCATCGGCGGGACGTTAGCAGAATGTCGTGAGATGTCGAATGATTTATGATCTAACGGAATGGTGAGACGAACGCCCGAGCAGAACCGCCCATTCGAACCGGTCGAGCCCCTCGGGCGGCAGCTCGTCTTCACCGCGAAGGCGATGCGGGAGGCGTTCGAGGACGCGCTCACCGCGGCGGGCGGGTCGCTCGCGAGCTGGATCGTGCTCGGCGCGCTCTCCGAGCGTGGGGCCGTCAGCCAGGCGGCGCTCGCGAGCCACGTCCGCCTCGAGGGTGCGACGATCACCCACCACGTCGACCGGCTCGAGGCGGCCGGGCTCGTCGCGCGGCGCCTCGACCCGGCCGACCGGCGCGTCCGCATCCTCGAGCTGACACCGGCCGGAACCGAGCTTCACGGCCGCCTCCTCTCGGCGGTGATCCGGCTCCAGAAGGTCGTGATGGCGGGAATCGACGCGGCCGACCGCGAGGCCGTCGGCCGGGCACTCACGGTGATCCAGGCGAACCTCGCCTCAGTCGTTGCGAGCCCGCCCCCCTAGCTGCCCGAGCATCCGAAAGCCCGTCGCGACGAGCGTCCGCACGTAGAGGAACACGGATCGGTCGGCGATCCACTCCAGGTCGTGGGCGAGCTTCTCGGCCATCGACGTCTCGTAGCCGCGCCGCACCTGGGCGAATCCGGTCAGGCCCGGCCGGACGACGAGCCGCTGCCAGTAGGCGGGCAGCTCGCTCGCGAGCTCGGCGAAGAAGCGGGCGCGGATCGGTCTCGGGCCGACGAGCGACATCTGGCCGAGGAGGACATTCCAGAGCTGCGGGATCTCGTCGAGCTGCGACGCCTTGAGCCAGCGCCCGACGCGCGTGTATTCGGCCTCGGTGAGCCGGACGAGCTCCTGGCCCAGGTACGGGCCGAGCCGCGATTCCGCGTCGCGCTTCAGCGTGCGGAACTTCAGCATCGTGAAGAACCGCCCCCCGCGCCCCACGCGTTCGCCGCGGTAGAGGATCGGCCGGCCGCTCGTGACGAGCATGAGCAGGGCGATCGTGACGAATACCGGCAGCAGAAGCAGGCCGAACACGGCCACGAAGAACAGGTCGAGGGCGCGGAGCTCGATGTCGATCCTGCGCCGTGGTGTCTCTGCGGCGAGGCGCCGGTAACCGCCGACGAGGGTGTCCTCGAGCTGTGCCAACGACGACGATGGTAAAGCTTCGGCGGTGAGCATTCTCGGGATCGACCACGTGCAGATCGCCGCGCCCCCTGGCCGCGACGACGAGGCGCGTGCGTTTTACGGTCACCTCCTCGGGATGGAGGAGCTTCCGAAGCCCGAGGCGCTCCGCGCTCGCGGTGGCTGCTGGTTCCGTGCCGGGGCGCAGGAGGTGCACGTCGGGATCGAGGAGCCGTTCGTGCCGGCGGGCAAGGCGCACCCGGGGTTGGTGGCCTCCGGGCTCGACGAGATCCGGGCGCGACTCCGGGCCGCGGGTGTGGGGTACGAGGACGATAGGAAGATCGAGGGGGTCGACCGGCTCTTCGTCCACGATCCGTTCGGGAACCGGCTCGAGCTTCGCGCCGGCTGAGCCCCCGCATCGAACCAGACGTTCCGACGCCTGGTTCTCAGCCGCGAGGGGCGACGAGCCAGCCCGATGATCGCTGGCGCCGCCGCTCAGGATCGAGACGTTGCGGAAGCTGTCGATGTCGATGAACCTGGTGGGGCCGACGGATCGGCAGAAGAGAAGCGCGACGACCGCCGCGCCCAGCCTCCGGCGAGCGCGTAACGAAGGGTGCGCACAGCAGAGGCTAACGCACGGCGCGTTATAAGATGTGCTTATGGACACGAGGCAGCTCGCGGCATTCTGTGCAGTGGTCGAGAGGCGTAGCTTCTCACACGCGGCGGAGCGACTCGGGGTGACCCAACCGGCGGTGAGCCTGCAGATCCGTGCGCTCGAGAAGCGGCTCGGAACGCAGCTCCTCGACCGGTCGGGCCGGCGGGTCGAGCCGACCGAGGCGGGGATGCGGCTCTATCGCGGCGCGCAGCGTCTGCTTGCGCTCGAGGAGCAGGTGATCGCGGAGGTCGCGGAGGAGGCGACCGACGAGCTCGAGGGAAGTTTCGAGATCGGCGCCTCGACGGGCCCCGGGGGAATCGTCCTCTCGCATCTGCTCTGCCAGTTCCAGGCGAGCCACCCGAAGCTGCACGTCGTCCTCTGGGTCTTCGATACGCAGACGATCGTCGACCGCGTTGCCGCACGTGAGCTCGAGCTCGGAGTCGTGGGCGCGGCCCGCCGCCATCGCGGGGTCGCCTTCGAGCCGTTCTTCCGCGACGAGGTGATCCTCGCCTGCCCGCCGAGTCATCCGTTTGCCGGACGGACGATCCCGCTCGACGAGTTGCGCGGCGCAGGCCTGATCGTGATGCAGGAGGGTGCGGGCGTGCGGCAGCTGATCGAGGACGAGCTCCAGCGCGTGGGCACGCGTCTCCGCGACCTCGACGTCGGGCTCGAGCTCGGCCTCCAGGAGTCGGTCACGAGCGCGGTACGCGCCGGGTACGGCGTCACCTTCATCTCGCGGGCCTCGATCGAGTCCGATCTCGCCGCCGGAACGGTCGGAGAGGCGCGAGTCGAGGGGCTCCAGCTCGAACGGGAGATCTTTCTCGTCCGCGCGACCGGGCGGGCCGAGACGCGTGCCGCGCGGGCGTTCGTCGACTTCGCGCGCGACCGGTTGCGGTGATCGTCCGCTGGTCGTGCGGCGAGCTTCCGGCAGTGCTCGCGGAGGCCGGAATCACCCGGGCGTTCCTCGTCGCGAGCCCGCGGTGGGAGTCGTTCGCTTCGCTCGGGCCGGCCGGCCACTGGCCGGAGGTGCCGTCGGAGCGCATCGCCGTGAGCACCGGAGCCGACGGGATCCTCGCCGTGGGAGGCGGCTCGGCAATCGACACCGCGAAGGCTGCGTCGTCGGCGTCGGGGCTCCCGCTCGTGTCGGTTCCGACGACGTACTCGGGCGCGGAGTGGGCCCCTACATTCGGGATCAGGACAGCCGAGCGGAAGATGGTCGGCGGCGGCGGGGGCGCGCACCTCGCAGCGATCGTCTACGACGTCGACCTGACGCTCGACCTGCCGCGACCCGAGACGGTCGGCACGGCGTTGAACGCGCTCGCCCACTCCGCTGAGGCGCTCTACGGCCGGCGAAGCGAGCGCAGCGACGCGTGCGCGCTCGAGGGCGCGACGCTGATCTCGCGCTGGCTGCCGCTGGTCGTCGAGTCACCGCACGACCGCGAGGCACGCGAGGGCCTGCTCCGAGGCGCGGCGGCGGCCGGCGAGGCTCTGGCGCTCGCCGGGCTCGCCCTCGGACACGCGATGGCACAGGCGCTCGGTGGGAGCTTCGGGCTCCCGCATGGAGCGATGAACGCCCTGACCCTTCCGGCCGCGCTGCGTTTCAACGCGGCGATCGTGCCCGAGGCCGTCGCTCGTTTCGGTGAGGCGATCGGTGCGGCCGACGACCCCGCCGGCCGGGTGGCGGAGCTCGCGCGGCTCGGCGGCTTCGAGCGCCTTCGCGAGCTCGGGGTGCCGGCGAGCGGGCTCGGCGGTATCGCCGAGATCGTGGCAGGTCGGAGGGGGAACGAGCAGAACCCGAGGCCGGCGAGCGTGGATGAGATCGAGGCGCTTCTCCGCTCGATCTACTGAGGATGCCGAGGAGACCCCTTCGGAGCAGTTCCCCGAAGATATAACTCGTGCTAATCCATCGGATTAGCCCAGACTGGTATGGTTCGGGGGTGTCCGGTGAGGTCTCGTTCGACGTGCTCGTGATCGGAAGTGGCGCCTCCGGTCTTGCCGCTGCCGTGTCCGCCGAGCGCTCGGGTGCCCGGGTCGCCGTCGCCACGAAAGGATCGCTCCAGGCGAACAACTCGTCGAAGGCCCAGGGGGGAATCCAGGCGTCGTTCGGTGCGGAGGACTCCCCGGAGCAGCATGCCGAGGACGTCTGGCGCTCCTCCCACGAGACCGCCGACCGCGGGCTCGTCGAGGTGCTCACGAGCGAAGCGCCGTCCGCGATCCACTGGCTCGAGGAGCTCGGGGTCGAGTTCACGCGCGAGAACGGCGGCTACCGGCTCGCGCGCTGCGGCGGAGCGTCGCAGAAGCGGCTCCTGCAGGTCGGCGACCGTACCGGCCACGCGATCACGAAGGGCCTGCGCGAGGCATGGGTCGGCGGTTCCGGCACGTCGTTCGAGAACGCACCGCTCCGCGGGATCGAGCCGCTCGAGAACGGGTGGCGCGCCGTTTGCGGCGAGCACACGATCGATGCGGCAACGCTCGTCCTCGGTGCCGGCGGCCGCTGCTACGCAGAGGCCCAGCTTCGTGGCGAGCTCTCGACCAACCACCCGAACGCGACCGGCGAGGTGACGCAGCTCGCACTCGCCCTCGGCGCGGAGTCGCGCGATCTCGACGCGCTCCAGTACCACCCGAACGGCGGGGCGTGGCCCGCGAACCTGCAGGGCTACTCGATCCCCGAGACGACCAGGGCCTACGGCGCCGTGCTCCTGAACGCGGAGGGGGAGGAGTTCACCGACTCGCTCGGGCCGCGCGACGTCGTCTCGCAGGCGATCGTCGACGAGGTCGCGGCCGGCAAGGGCGTCGAGACGCCGGACGGCCGTCCGGCGGTGTACCTCGACACCACGCGGATCTCCGAGGCCGACGCGGCGGTCTCGCTCCCGTACATGCTGCGCCGCTACCGGGCCGCCGGTATCGATCCGCTGGCCGAGAAGCTCCTGACCTACCCCGTCCTCCACTACCAGAACGGCGGCCTCGTGATCGATCGCGACGCCGAGACGACGCTCGAGGGGTTGTACGCGTGCGGCGAGATCGCCGGCGGCACCCACGGGCGGAACCGCATGATGGGCAACTCGCTGCTCGAGTGCGTCGTCTTCGGTCGCCGCGCGGGTCGCGCCGCCGCCGGAAAGGCTGCGTGACCTCGTGAGCGCGGTCGCCACGGATCTTCAGGGAGCCGTCGAGGACGCCGCCGCCCACCTCTACGTGTGGGCGCTCAAGGACATCCCGCAGGATCTTCGCGACGCGCTCGCCGCCGCCCGTGACCGCGAGACGTCGGTGCCCGGAAGGCGCGTCCTCGAGACGATCCACCGCAACGTGAGCATCGCCGACTCCGAGAGGAACCTCGTCTGCCAGGACACCGGGATCGCCGTCTACCACTGCAAGGTGGGCGACGGGTTCCCGCTCCATCCGGCGCTGATCTACGAGGCGCTGCGCAACGGCACGGCGCGCGCCACCGTCGAGCATCCGCTGCGGTCGAACGCGGTGCACACGATCACGCGCGAGTCGACAGGGCCGAACATCGGCTATCGGCTTCCGATCGTCCACTGGGAGTTCGTCGCCGGGTGGGACGGGATGGACGTCAAGTGCGTTCCGAAGGGCTCGGGGTCGGAGAACATGAGCTTCCTGAAGATGTGCGTCCCCGCAGACGGGGTGAACGGGATCAAGAGGTTCGTGCTCGAGTCGATCGTCGGTGCCGGGGGGAAGCCGTGCCCGCCCGGGATCGTCGGGGTCGGGATCGGTGGCTCGGCCGACTACGCGATGCACCTCGCGAAGGAGGCGATCATGCGCCCTGTGGGGACGCGGAATCCCGATCCGCTCGTCGCCGAGCTCGAGGACGAGATCTACGGGCTGCTCAACGAGACGGGCATCGGGCCGATGGGGCTCGGCGGCGACGTGACCGTGTTGCAATGCCACATCGAGCACGCGGACACCCACATGACCCTCAACCCCGTCGCTGTCAACTACCAGTGCTGGGCGGCCCGGCGCGCGAGCGCGCACATCACCGCGGCCGGCGACATCGACTTCGACCGGGAGGCGTGATGGCCGTCAACCGGTCGCTACCGGAAAGTGTCCGTGACGAAGTCGTGACGAAGCCGGCACAGACACGTGACACCTTCGCCCGTAGAATTGGAGTTGAGGGCGGAGGGGGTCGTCCCCGCCCTTGGGTGGGGGTCCGGCCTGTCGCGGATGGACAGGGCCGTTCGGACACTGGGAAGCAGGACCATGGCCGTTCATGAGGTGACGTTCCCGATCGACGACCCCGCGGAGATCCTGAAGCTCCGCGCCGGCGACGAGGTGGTCGTCCAGGGGCACATCATCGGGATCCGCGACCGCACGCAGATCCGGATCTTCGACCAGAACGTCGAGCCGCCGATGGATCTCGCGGGTGCCTTCCTGCTCCACACGGCGCCGAACGTTCGCAAGCTCGGGCCCGGTCGGTACGAGAAGATCTGCATCGGGACGACGACGAGCGCGCGCATGGTTCGCTTCACCGAGCCGCTCGGCGCGCAGTACGGTGTCCGCGCGATCTGCGGCAAGGGCGGCTTCCCGGACGAGGCGATCGAGCCGATGCAGCGACTCGGGATGGTCTACTTCGCGATCGTCGGTGGCGCTGCGGCGCTCGAGACGACGCAGATCGAGGAGATCGAGGAGGTTGCCTGGGAGGAACTCATGCCAGAGTGCCTCTGGAAGTTCCGGGTCAAGGATTTCGGCCCGCTCACCGTCGGCATCGACGCGCACGGCGGCTCGATGTACCACGACGTCCAGACCGCCGCGAACGACAAGTTGAAGGAGATCCTTGCCCGATTTTGACCTGAATCTCGACGCCCACACGGGCCTCACGCACGTGATCGACAAGGGCCTCGGCCCCCGGGGCTGGGAGGACGTCCTCGAGATGAGCGGAGACCACATCGACATCGTGAAGCTCGGCTGGGGCACCTCGTACGTCACCGGGAACCTGCGGCGCAAGCTCGACGTGCTTCGCGGGAAGCCCGTTGTCTTCGGCGGCACTTTCTTCGAGGTCGTCTACGTGCGCGATCAGCTCGACGAGTACAAGTCGTGGCTCGGCGAGCTCGGGATCACCCACGTCGAGATCTCCGACGGCACCGTCGATATTCCCCGCGACCGGAAGGTCGAGCTGATCGAGGAGTTCGCCCGCGACTTCACCGTGCTCTCGGAGGTCGGCTCGAAGGACCCGTCGGTCGAGTACGAGGTCGCGCAGTGGTCGGCCGAGTTGCAGGCCGACCTGGACGCAGGCGCCTGGAAGGTGATCACCGAGGCGCGCGAGGGTGGCACGGCAGGGACGTTCACCCGCTCCGGGGAGATGCGAACCGACGTCCTCGTCTCGGTGGCCGACGCGGTCGGGCTCGAGCACGTGATCTTCGAGGCTCCGACGAAGGCGAGCCAGACGTGGTTCGTGAAGCAGTTCGGCCCTTCGGTCAACCTCGGCAATATCCCTCCCGACGAGGTGATCCCGCTCGAGACGCTCCGCCTCGGGCTCCGCGGCGACACGTTGAAGGAGGTGCTCCTCGGTGGCGAACCAACCCCTGCTGCCTGACCGCGACTACGAGGCGATGGGCGCGGAGGAGATCCTGCGCACGTTCCTCGAGGCCTTTCCGGGCCGCGTCTCCCTCGCCTGCTCGTTCCAGAAGGAGGAGGCGGTGCTGCTCGACATGCTCTTCGCGATCGATCCGGGTGCGCGCGTGTTCGCCCTCGACACCCACGTTCTCTTCCCCGAGACATACGCCGTCTGGCGCGAGGTCGAGAAGCGGTACGGCATCAAGGTCGAGGTCTTCGAGGGGCCGACGCTCGCCCGGCAGGCCGAGGCGCACGGGGACGCGCTCTGGGAGCGAAAGCCGGATCTCTGCTGCGCGATCCGCAAGGTCGGCCCGCTCGCACGGGCGCTCGGTGAGCTCGACGCGTGGATCACCGGCCTCCGCCGTGACCAGTCCCCCACGCGGGCGAACGCTCCGAAGGTCGGCTGGGATGCCGATCACGAGCTGTGGAAGGCGAACCCGCTTGCCGACTGGGACGACGACCGTTGCTTCGCCTACCTGCGCGATCGCGGCCTGCCCTACAACGAACTGCACGATCGCGGCTACGCCTCCATCGGCTGCACGCATTGCACGAAACCGGGCGCGGGACGCGAGGGCCGGTGGGAGTCGAGCGACAAGACCGAGTGCGGGCTGCACGTTGCGAGTGAGCCCGCCGGAAAGAGCGGGGTGGCATGAACGAAGGGTTCGTGATCTGGCTGACGGGGCTCTCGGCCGCCGGGAAATCGACGATCGCGGCGCACGTCGCCGGGGATCTGGAGACGCGCGGAATGCTGGTCGACCGTCTCGACGGGGACGTCGTAAGGACGCATCTCACGAAGGGCCTCGGGTTCTCGAAGGAGGATCGCGACACGAACATCGAGCGCATCGGCTGGGTCGCCTCGCGGCTCGCGCGCGCCGGTGTCGCGGTGATCGTCTCGGTGATCTCGCCGTACGAGGCGACGCGGCAGCGAGTTCGTGCGCTCGTCGAGGAGCATGGGACGTTCGTCGAGGTGCACGTCTCGACGTCGCTCGCCGAGTGCGAGCGGCGCGATCCGAAGGGGCTGTATGCGAGGGCGCATGCGGGCGAGATCCGGGGCTTCACCGGGATCGACGACCCGTACGAGGAGCCGACGAACCCGGAGCTGCGCTTGAACACGGAGAACCGGACGCCTGACGAGTGTGCAGCGATCGTGCTTGCGAAGCTCGAGGAGCTCGGCCTGATCGCCGACGAGGTGGCCGCATGAGCGCGCCGCAGGCGGCTCGTGACGCTTCCGTCACGGTGACTGTCCCCGGGCAGGTCCTTTCGGACTCTCGCGATTTGCAGGGAGAACGCGGTCGTCCTGCTGTCCGCGCCGGCTTCCGTTACACAACTGTGACGGTGACTGTCCCCGGACATGGCCCGGCGAGGCAATGGCCCAAAACGCCGCGGTCGGAAGGGATGGCATGAGCGTCTCGGCCCGTCCTTACACGCTGTCCCACCTCGACGAGCTCGAGTCCGAGGCGATCCACATCATGCGCGAGGTCGCCGCCGAGCGCGAGCGGCCCGTGCTGCTCTTCTCGGGCGGCAAGGACTCGATCGTGCTGCTGCGGCTCGCCGAGAAGGCGTTCCGTCCCGGCGGCTTCCCGTTCCCTTTCATGCACGTCGACACCGGGCACAACTTCCCCGAGGTGATCGAGTACCGCGACCGCCGCGCAGCAGAGCTCGGCGAGCGGCTCGTGGTCGCGAGCGTCCAGGAGTCGATCGACAAGGGCCGGGCCGTCGAGCAGACCGGCCCACGCGCCTCTCGCAACCAGCTCCAGACGGTCACGCTCCTCGACGCGATCACCGAGCATGGCTTCGACGCGGCCATGGGAGGCGCTCGACGTGACGAGGAGAAGGCGCGCGCGAAGGAGCGGATCTTCAGCTTCCGCGACGACTTCGGGCAGTGGAACCCGCGCGCCCAGCGACCGGAGCTCTGGAACCTCTACAACGGCCGGATCCGGAAGGGCGAGCAGATCCGCGTCTTCCCGATCTCGAACTGGACCGAGCTCGACGTCTGGCAGTACATCGCCCGCGAGCACCTCGAGCTCCCCTCGATCTACTTCGCCCACGAGCGCGACGTGTTCCGGCGGGACGGGATGATCTACGCCGTCTCCGACTACGTCCAGCGCCTCCCGGACGAGGAGCCCTTCAAGACGTCCGTCCGGTTCCGCACCGTCGGCGACATGACCTGCACGGGCGGGGTCGAGTCGAACGCCGCCACGATCGAGGAGGTCGTGACGGAGATCGCCGCGACGAACGTCACCGAGCGCGGCGAGACCCGCGCCGACGACCGTGTCTCCGAGGCAGCGATGGAAGACAGGAAGCGCGATGGCTACTTCTAGGCCCCGTCCTGGATCGTGCGCGCACGTGTGCACGAAAAATACGGCTTTTTCCCTGCTCAGGGGCTCGAGTGATGTAACTGTACATCTACATCACTTCGGCTCGGGCGAGGCTCGCTGATGGCCACCTCCGAGCAGATGCTGCAGTCCGAGCTGCTTCGCCTCGTCACCGCCGGCTCGGTCGACGACGGCAAGTCGACGCTCCTCGGCCGGCTGCTCTTCGACACGAAGCAGATCCTGGCCGACCAGCTCGAGCACATCGAGGAGACCTCGCTGCGGCGTGGCGACGGGTACGTCAATCTCGCACTCCTCACCGACGGCCTCCGCGCCGAGCGGGAGCAGGGGATCACGATCGATGTCGCCTACCGGTCCTTCGTCACCGCCCGCCGCCGATTCCAGCTCGCCGATGCCCCGGGGCACGTCCAGTACACGCGCAACATGGTCACCGGCGCCTCGACCGCGGACGTGGCGATCATCCTGCTCGACGCGCGAAAGGGCGTCGTCGAACAGACGCGCCGCCACTCGTACATCGCCGCGATCCTCGCGATCCCGCACGTCGTCGTCGCCGTCAACAAGATGGATCTCGTCGACTTCTCCGCCGAACGGTTCGCCGAGATCGAGGCCGATCTCCAGGCGCTTTCGTCGCGGCTCGGCCTGCACGACGAGCGGGCGATCCCGATGTCGGCCCTCCAGGGCGACAACGTCGTCGAGCGGAGCGACGCGATGCCGTGGTACGACGGGCCGACGCTGCTCGAGCACCTCGAGAGCATCGAGCTCGCGGGCGACCGGGACCTCGAGGATCGTCGTTTTCCGGTGCAGTGGGTGATCCGGCCGATGTCCGACGAGCATCACGACTACCGGGGGTATGCGGGCGAGGTCGCCGGAGGCGTCTGGCGTGCCGGCGACGAGGTCGTCGTGCTCCCCTCGGGACGACGCTCCCGGGTCGCGGCTGTCGAGACATTCGAGGGGCCGATCGAGCTCGCGATCCCGCCGCAGTCCGTGACGATCCGGCTCGAGGACGACCTCGACGTGGGCCGCGGCGACATGCTCGCCGATCCCGAGCGGCCGCCGATCGTCGCGCGCGAGATCAAGGCCGAGCTGTGCTGGATGAGCGAGCGTCCGCTCGAGCCGGGGGCGCGGCTCGCCGTCAAGCACA
>DASZLW010000050.1:0-2265 GCA_035552175.1 Gaiellaceae bacterium
TCGCGGACGCTCTCGAGCGCCTCGCGACGTAGTCCGCGGGAATCCGCTGCCGCCGCGGACGGCGTATAGGATCGCGATGTCGCACCCGGCGGCACGGGAGGCACGCCGCATGTCGAAACGCACCTCGATCGTCCTCATCGCTCTCGTTTCGGCGGCGCTGGCCTGTATTCCGGGCGCGGTGGGCGCGACGACTCGCGCCGGCGACTTTCCCTCGCTCTACGTCACCTTCCAGGCGAGCAAGATCGTGGCGGTGGTCGACGGGAACGGGAACCCTGTCGGTACCTCGAGCGGCGCCCCGACCGTGATCCCGCCCGGGACGTACAACCTGCTCCTGTCCGACCCGACGTTCGTGAACGACGTCGAGTGGGACCTCGCCGGCCCGAGCGTGAAGCTCGTGACGAGCATGTCGTCGGGCGAGGAGCCGTCCGAGACCTGGGTCGAGACCTTCCTGCCGAACTCGACGTACACCTACCGCGACGACAATCGCCCGCCGACCGTCTGGACGTTCGTGACCTCGGCCACAGCCGCTGCAGGCAGCTCACCCACCCAGGCACCCCCGACTTCGACCACTCCGATCTCGAGCGGCAGCACGGGCAAGTCGAAGTCGACCGATCCGGTCGGCTCGCAGGCAGTCGTGTCGAGAGGCACGCTGACCGCCGTGATCACAGCCGCCGGAACGGCGACGCTGAAGCTCAAGGGGAAGACCGTGACGTCACTGGAGTCCGGCCGGTACACGTTCGCGGTCACGGACAGCTCCTCGAAGGCGGGCTTCACCGTCCAGGAGAGCAAGAAGGCACCGAAGGTCGTCACCGCGACAGCGTTCAAGGGCAAGAAGTCGGTCAAGCTCACACTGTCCGCGGGCCAGTGGTTCTTCTACCCGACCTTCGTCGGCAAGAAGACCTTCTTCATCGTCGTCAACTGATGGCGACCGCGCCGGCTGCCGGCGGGAGAGAGCTCTCGCGCAGGGCGTTCGTCAAGGGCGGTGGCGCACTCGTCGCCGGCCTCGGCCTCGCGGGCTCGCTCCGTTCCGGTTCCGCCCGCGCGGCAGATCCCTTCGCGTCGGACGGGCCGGCCCCGGCCGGCGAGGCAGACTCGTTCATCGCGATCCACGCCGACAACACCGCCTCCGTGATCACCGGCCGGGTGGAGCTCGGGCAGGGCACCTCGACGGGCCTCCTGCTCCTCGTCGCCGAGGAGCTCGGGATGGACGTCGGGCAGCTCCGGTTCGTCCGTCATGACACGGAGATCAGCCCGGACACCGGCGGGACGTTCGGCTCGAGCTCGATCTCGTACGCCGGGCAGCGGTTGCGGAGCGCCGCCGCTGCGGCGCGGCAGGCGCTTCTCGGCCTCGCAGCGGCAAAGCTCGGCGTGCCCGCGCCGGGCCTGTCGGCGGCGGCCGGCGTGATCTCGGGCGAGGGCCGCTCGGTGAGCTACGGCGAGCTCGTCGGCGGCCGGCTCCTCGGCGTCCCGCTCCCCTCGCTGCTCCTCGGCCCCGGAGAGGCCCCCGCGAAGCCCGTTGCGCAGTACGCACTCGTCGGGATCTCGCGGATCCCGCGGATCGACATCCCGGCCAAGGTCGCCGGGACGTACGTCTACATCCAGGGCGTGAACGTGCCCGGGATGCTCCACGGACGCGTCGTGAGGCCGCTCGGCCAGGGGGCCTACGGCGACGGGACGCTGACGGGCGTCCTCTCGATCGACGAAGGGTCGATCGCCGGCTTCGGCGACGCGCGTGTCGTCAGGCGAGGTCAGTTCGCCGGCGTCGTCGCGACGCAGGAGTACGACGCGATCCAGGCAGCGGCCCGGTTGAAGGCGGTGTATGCGGAGCCGCCCCGGATCTCGGGAAGCGGGAACCTCTTCGCCGAGATGCGCACCTTCGACGCCGCCGGTCAGGCTCCGGCGCGGACGCAGACGCTGCAGGGGGATGTGGACTCGGCGATCGCAGTGGCGGCACATTCCGTGTCGGCGAGCTATGCCTACCACTTCCAGGCGCACGTCCCGATCGGGCCGAGCTGCGCCGTGGCGGACGTGACGAGCTCCGGCGCCCTCGTGCTCGCGAACACCCAGGACGCCTTCACGATGCGCGACAAGCTCGCGCAGTTGCTCGGCCTGCCCGTCTCGCGGATCCGGGTGCAGTACTGGGAGGGCGCGAGCACCTTCGGGAACAGCCCGGCGCGGTACGACACGGGCGAGGCAGCGGCCGTGCTGTCCCAGCTCGCCGGCGCCCCGGTCCGGCTCCAGTACATGCGCTGGGACGAGCACGGC
>DASZLW010000051.1:0-15455 GCA_035552175.1 Gaiellaceae bacterium
CGACTCCGTGGCGACGAACGTGTCCCCCACTGCAGCGAGGGTCGCGAGCATCGCATCCGGATTCTTGTCGGCGAGGATCGAGCAAACGATCGTGTACGTGCGGTCGGGAAGGCGGGAAAGGAGGTACCCGATCCCGGCGAGATTATGCGCGCCGTCCCAGATCTCCAGAGGGTGCTCGCCCCGCTGCTCGAGCCTCCCCGGAACGCGCACGGCCTGCGCAGCCGCCGGGTCGACCCGGCGGCCGAGAAATGCCTCCGCGGCGGCGACCGCGAGCGCGACGTTCGAGGTCGCGATCTCCACCGCCGCGGCCCCGCGCGCACGTGCGTCGTCTCTCCATTCCGGCTCGCCGATGACCACGTGCGCACCCGGGACGACGACCGCGAGCTTCTCGGCCGCGATCGCCTCTCGTGTCTCGCCGAGGATGTCCGTGTGCTCCAGAGAGACATTCGTGAGGACGACGACGCGGGCATCGAGCACGTTCGACGCGTCGTAGCGACCGCCGAGGCCCGCCTCGACGACCGCAACATCGACCTCGTGCGCTGCGAACTCGGCCAGCGCGGCTGCGGTCAGCACCTCGAACTGAGTCGCGCCTTCCGCGTGCGGGCGCACGCGCGCAAGAGCAGCATCGAGGTTCGCGTCGGCACCGTCGATCTGGATCCGCTCGGCCCATCCCCGGACATGCGGAGAGATGTAGGCGCCCACGCGCATCCCCGACGCCCGGAGGAGCGCAGCGGTCATCAGCGTCGTCGAGGTCTTGCCGTTCGTCCCGACGATGTGGATCGCCGGGTACCGGAGCTGCGGGTCGCCGAGGTCGGAGAGCAGCGTGTGCATCCGGCCCAGCCCGAACTCCTCCGGCCAGGGCGACAGCGCCGCGAGCCAATCGATGTTGTCCATGCGAGCTACCCCAGCGCGTCGAGCTCGCGCTGGTAGCGGTCGAGCTTCGCCCGCTCGGCCTCGACGAGCTCCGGGGGCGCGTTCTGGACGAACCGCTCGTTCGCGAGCATCCCCTTGCACCGCGCTATCTCCTTGCGCAACCGTTCGCGCTCGCTGTCGACCGCCCCGTCGGCGCCCGTACCGTCGCTGTGCCGCCCCGGCCTCACGACGGCGTCGAAGATCCGCTTCTCCTCCCCCTCGAGCGGGACGAGCGCGCCGCTGCGCCGGAACGTGGCCGCGGCTTGCTGGACCCGTGCCATCGCGGCGGAGACGTCCGCGTCCGGCGTGGCCGCCTCCGGCCAGGGCCCGAGGATCAGCCTGCCCTCGTGGAACTGCGCCCAGATCTCCTCGGTGACGTGGGGCAGGATCGGGTGGAGCAGCGCGAGGAGGCGCTCGAGCACGGCGAGAGCGGTCGAGATCGCCGCGGGATCGTCCGCGTAGAGACGCGGCTTGATCGCCTCCGCGTACCAGTCGCAGAAATCGTCGAAGGTCAGGTGGTAGAGCGCCGCCGCGCTGTGCGAGAAGTCGAAGCGCGGCAGGTACTCGTCGAGCTCGGCCCGGGTCTCGGCGATCCGACCGGCGATCCAGCGCTCCTCGAGCGCCTGGGGGCGGGGCTCCGGCCTCGCGCCGTCTGCTTTCTGGAGGATCAGTCGCGCCACGTTCCAGAGTTTGTTCGCGAGCTTCCCCCCTTCCTCGATCGCGCCCCAGCTGAATCGGACGTCCTGGGTCGACGAGATCTTGAGGAGGCCGTAGCGGGTCGCGTCGGCGCCGTGCCTGGCTACCGCCTCGAGCGGATCGATCCCCGTCCCGAGGCTCTTCGACATCCGCCGCCCGTCGACCGCGAGAACGGTCGAGTTGATGATCACGTCGGTGAACGGGACCTCTCCGAGCAGGAAGAGCCCCGAGAAGATCATCCGGTTCTCCCAGAGGCGGATGATCTCGCGTGCGGTGACGTTGACGTCGCCGGGGTAGTAGCGCTCGAGCTCGGGCGTCTCGCGCGGCCATCCAAGGGTCGCGGACGGCCAGAGCGCCGAGGAGAACCAGGTGTCAAGGACGTCGGTCTCGCGCTCCAGCTCCGATGACCCGCACTCGGCGCAGGCCTCGGGCGGCGGCCAGACGCAGGTCCGATGGCCGTCGGGGCAGGTCCAGATCGGGATCTGGTGACCCCACCAGAGCTGACGGGAGACGCACCAGTCGGGCGCGTTCTCGAGGGACTCGATTGCGAACCGGTGCTGGCTCGACGGGTGGTACCGAACGCGGCGGGCCTCGAGCGCGTCGATCGCGGGTCGAGCGAGCTCGTCCATCTGGCACCACCACTGCGGGGAGACGAGCGGCTCGATCCTCGAGTGGCAGCGTTCGCACGTGCCGACCGAGTGGTGGAGGCTCTCCCGCTTCTCGAGCTGATCGTGCTCCTTCAGCCAGTCGACCACCCTGCGATCGGCCTCGTCCTGTTCGAGTCCCTCGAATCCCTCGGCGATCATCCGTCCATCGGGCCCGATGACCGTGAGCGTCTCGAGGCCGTGGTCGCGGCCGATGTCGAAGTCGAGCGGGTCGTGCCCGGGCGTGATCTTGAGGGCCCCGGACCCGAACCCGATCTCCACGCGCCCGTCGGCGATCACCGGGATCTTCCGTCCAACCACGGGGACGATGACCTCCTTGCCGATGGCGTCCGCGTAACGCGGGTCGTCCGGATTTACTGCGACCGCGACGTCGGCGAGGATCGTCGCCGGGCGGACCGTCGCGATCGTGATCGCGCCCGAACCGTCGGCGAACGGATAGCGGGCGTACGTGAGCGCATCGTCCATCTCGACGTGCTCGACCTCGAGATCGGAGAGCGCGGTCTGGTGGTACGGGCACCAGTTGACGATCCGGTTCGCGCGGTAGATCCAGCCCGCGTTCCAGAGCCGGACGAAGTACGTCATCACCGACTCGACGTAGGCCTCGTCCATCGTGAACCGCTCGCGTGAATAGTCGAGTGAACAGCCGAGCTGACGGAACTGGCCCATGATCGTCTTGCCGGTCGACTCGAGCCATGCCCAGGTGCGCTCGAGGAACGCGTCCCGACCGATTTCCTGACGTGAGGTCCCCTCCGCGATCAACTGCTTCTCGACCACGTTCTGGGTCGAGATGCCGGCATGGTCGTAGCCGGGCTGCCAGAGAGTGTCGAAGCCGCGCATGCGGTGCCATCGGATCAGGCAGTCCTGCATCGACCCGTTCAGCGCGTGCCCCATGTGGAGCTCGCCGGTCACGTTCGGCGGCGGGACGCAGATCACGAACGAGGCAGCGCCTTCGGCCGCGCCGGCACCCGCCTGGTAGAGACCTTCGGCCTCCCAGGTCTCTTGCCAGCGCTTCTCGACGCCATGCGGGTCGTAACGCGTGTCCATCAGCTCAGAAGCCTATTCGGCGCAACGCATCCACCCGAGCGGAACGCGGGGAGCGGTCGAAGGGTCAGGCCACGCAGGAACTACGCGACCCAGTGTAGGGCTGGTCGGCGTAGGGCTGCTCGGCGGCTCGCGCCGGGCCGATCCGAACCGCGGCGACGACGTTCGCCGAAGCGGCCCGGCAAGCCCCTGGGCCCGTGACACTTTTGCCACAGTTCTGGCACAGATGCGTGACTGACGTTGATGTACATCTACATCACATGACCCGAAGGCTTCAGATCTCGATCACGGACCGGCAGTACGAGGTGCTGGATCGCGAGGCGAATCGCACCGGCCTCTCGATGGCAGAGCTCATCCGCAGGCTCGTCGACCGGGCCTGGACTCCCTCGCGGAGGCCGCAGGTCGGCGGGTTCGAGGTGAGCGTCGGCGTGTGGAAGAAGCCGGATGCGGCGATCGCAGGCCGGCGGCCCGGGATCCGGCTTTCCGACGGCGAGGCTGCGTCACGGGAGACCGTGGCACGGGAGGCCGCGCCGCGTGGAGCCGCTCTGAGCGAGGCTACGCCGACTCTTCGGCGAGCTCGGCGTCGCCGAGGGCCCCGCCCGCCGACGTGACGAGCGTCGGCTTGAGGTTCTTCTCGATCGTCTCCTTCGTGATCACGCACTTCGTCACGTCCGTCCGCGAGGGAAGCTCGAACATCACGTCGAGCAGGGCGTTCTCGATGATCGACCTCAGGCCGCGAGCGCCCGTCTCGCGGGTGAGAGCCTTGTCGGCCACCGACCACAGCGCGTCCTCGGTGAAGTGGAGGTCGATGTGGTCGTAGTTGAAGAACCGCTCGTACTGCTTGACGAGGGCGTTCTTCGGCTCCGTCAGGATCTGGACGAGATCCTCGCGCCGCAACTGATGCACCGCCGAGAGGACGGGCAGCCGTCCGATGAACTCCGGGATCAGCCCGAAGTTCAACAGATCTTCGGGCATGACCTGGGTCAGCAGCTCGGCCGAGTCGGAATCGCGCTTCGAGGAGATGTCGCGGCCGAAGCCGATCGCGTTCTTGCCGACGCGCTTCGCGATGATCTTGTCGAGCCCTGCGAAGGCGCCGCCGCAGATGAACAGCACGTTCGTCGTGTCGATCGAGAGGAACTCCTGGTGCGGATGCTTGCGTCCGCCCTGGGGCGGCACCGAGGCGACGGTTCCCTCGAGGATCTTCAGGAGCGCCTGCTGGACACCCTCGCCCGACACGTCGCGCGTGATCGAGGGGTTGTCGGCCTTGCGGGCGATCTTGTCGACCTCGTCGATGTAGATGATCCCGGTCTCGGCCTTCTTGATGTCGAAATCGGCTGCCTGGATCAGCTTCAGCAGGATGTTCTCGACGTCCTCGCCGACGTAGCCGGCCTCGGTCAGCGCGGTCGCGTCTGCGATCGCGAAGGGGACGTTGAGGATCCGCGCGAGCGTCTGCGCGAGATGGGTCTTGCCGCAGCCGGTGGGCCCGAGCAGGAGGATGTTCGACTTCTGCAGCTCGACCTCGCCGTCCTCCGCCCCCATCTGCACGCGCTTGTAGTGGTTGTAGACCGCCACCGACAGGGTGCGCTTCGCCTCTTCCTGCGAGACGACGTACTCGTTGAGCTGCGTGTAGATCTCCTTCGGCCGCGGCAGGTTGTCGAGGTCGAGCGTCGACGGGGTCGTGAGCTCCTCGTCGATGATCTCGTTGCAGAGATCGATGCACTCGTCGCAGATGTAGACGCCGGGCCCGGCGATCAGCTTCTTGACCTGTCGCTGCGACTTTCCGCAGAAGGAGCAGAGGAGCTGCTCGTTACCGTCGCTCGGGCGCGCCATGCGTTCCCTTACCGAAGCAGCCCGAAGGCTGCCTAGGCCGCCGCCTCCGACCGCGTCACGTCGCGATGCGTGATCACGCTGTCGATGATGCCGTACTCGGTGGCTTCCAGGGGGCTCATGAAGAAGTCTCGTTCCATGTCGCGCGAAACGTGTTCGATGCTCTTGCCGGTGTGTTCGGAGTAGATCTCCTCCAGGCGACGCTTGAGGCCGATCACCTCCTTCGCCTGAATCTCGATGTCGGTGCCTTGCCCTTGGAACCCTCCGGACACCTGATGGATCAGGATTCGCGAGTTCGGCAGCGCCATGCGCTTTCCTTTCGCGCCACCTGCCAGAAGCAGCGATCCCATGCTCATCGCGATGCCGACGCAGATCGTCTGGACGTCGGGCTTGATGAACTGCATCGTGTCGTAGATCGCGAGGCCCGCATAGACCGAGCCGCCCGGCGAGTTGATGTAGAGGAAGATGTCCTTGTCCGGGTCATCGGACTCGAGATGCAGAAGCTGAGCGATCACGAGGTTCGCGATCTGATCGTCCACGGGTGTCCCGAGGAAGACGATGCGCTCGGCGAGCAAACGCGAGTAGATGTCGAATGCGCGCTCGCCGCGCGAGGTCTGCTCCACGACCATTGGGATCAGAGGCATCGTCGGTTCACTCCTTGTCGCCGGGGGTCCAAAGTTTCTTCTCTACTCCTGGTTCCTCTTCCTTGCCAGGTGTCCAGATGCTTTCGCGCGCGTTCGCGAGCTCCTGCGAGATCGGCTTCACCTCTGCCGCGATCCTGTCGGCCGCGCGCCTGAGGCGCAGGTCGAGCCTGACGCGGTCGGCGCCGCCTGCCGCCATGAACTCGTCGATGTCCTCGTCGCTCTCTCCCTCGTCGCGCAGGTCGCTGCGGATGTCGTCGTCGGAGACCTCGATCCGGAGCTTGTCCGCGACGCCTTCGAGCACGAGCTCACGCCCGATCGAGTACGTCGCCTCGGCCCGGAGCCGCTTCTCGAGGTCCGTACCGCTCAGTCCCATCATCCTCAGATACGCGCTCGGGTCAATCCCCCGCGCATCGAGCTGGCGGAGAAAGGCGTTGATCAGCTCCCGCGTCCGGACCTCGACCACGAGCCCCGCCGGCTCTGCCTTCGACGCCTTGATCAGCTCGTCGACGGCGGCCACCCGGAACTGCGCCTCTGCCTCCTCCTCGAGCAGGCCGAGAATCCGCTCGTTGATGTTCGAGCGGAGCTCGTCGAGCGTGTCGAACTCCGAGGCGGCGCGCGCGAGCTCGTCGTCCTGCGGCGGCAGTACCTTCTCGTAGAGATCGTTGAGGGTCACCGTCACGTAGCGCGTCGTGTCGCCGTCCACGCCCCACGCGACCTGCTGGGTCTCGCCGGGAAGGAGGTCGCGGATTCCCTTCTCGATCTCCTCGACGACCATCTCTGCCCCGAGCTCGACGACGTAGTCGCGCTGGCCCGGGCCGGCGTCGGAGACGATGTCCACGACAGCGACGTCACCGGTGCGCGCCGGCCGCGAGTCGACCTGCGAGAGGGCCGCCACCGACTCCTGGAGCACGCCGAGCTGCTGCTCGACGAACTCGTCGGTCACCTCGGGCTCGAGCCGCGGAACCTCGAGCGCCGTCCAGTCGGCCGGCTCGACCGCCTTCTGGACCGGGAACTCGGCACTGAAGCGCCAGTCCTGAGAGGGCGTCGTCGGCAGCTCGTAGCTGTAGTCCGGATGCTCGGTCGGCCGGACGCGGTTCGTACGCGCGGCGCTCCAGAACCAGTTGTCGATGTGCGACTCGACGGCCTCCGAGTAGAGGCGCTGCTTCCCGATCCGCTGGACGAGGATCTGCTCGGGGACCTTGCCGGCGCGGAATCCGGGCACCTTGACCCGTCCCGCGAGGTCATGGGTCGCATGCTCGACGGCATGATGTACCTCGCCCGCAGGGACGTCGACGGTGAGCCGAACGCGATTCCCCTCGAGCTCTTCGAGCTGCGCCTCCATAGGCGAGTCATTGAATCAGAGTCGATCGGTATGCCGCTCCGAGTCGGCGCAGCTGCGGTCGGCGCAGCGGCGGTCGGCTAGCGTCCTTGCGATGGACGTCGACTCGGCGATTCGCACGCGAAGGACGCACAAGGCCTACGAGGCCGAGCCGGTCGACCGCGCGGTCGTCGAGGATCTGCTCGACCTGGCGCGGTTCGCACCGAACCACCACCTGACGGAGCCGTGGCGCTTTCACGTCATCGGTCCGCAGACCTTCGAGCGCCTCGTCGCTGCCGGACAGCCGAACGAGGCGGCGAAGCTCGGGCGGGCACCGACGCTCGTCGTCGCGAGCGCGAAGCTCACGGGCGACGCCTATCAGAACCGCGAGGATCTGCTCGCGACCGCCTGCGCCGTCTACATCGTCCTCCTCGGCGCCCACGCCCGCGGTCTCGCGTCGTACTGGCGGACGCCCGCGCTCTTCGAGACCCCTGAGGGCCGCGCCGCGGTCGGGCTCGAGGACGACGAGGAGTTCGTCGCGTTGATCCACCTCGGCACCCCGGCGACCTCGCCACCGGCGAAGGAGCGCAAACCCGTCGCCGAGATCGCCACGTTTCTTCCCTGACGTTTTTCCCTGACCGCGGAAAGCCGTTCGAGACTGGGCTAGGATCCGTCGAACGCCCCGCGGGCGTGGCGGAACTGGCAGACGCGCCGGGTTTAGGTCCCGGTGGGCTTCGGCCCTTGGAGGTTCGATTCCTCTCGCCCGCATCGGTCAGCCCGTTGCGGGCGCTCGGCTACTCCGACGATTCGCCCTCCGCGGGCTCGTCCGCCGGAGCTTCGGCCCCACCCCACCGCTGATCCGCCGCCTTGTTCACGTCTGGCTCCTTCGGATCGATCACGCGGACGACAACGTCCTTCGGAAGCACGCCCGGCTCGGTCATCCCGAGCAGCCGTTGCGTCGTCGTGAGCTCCTGCGGCGCCTCTTCCTCGGCCATCCCGAGCTCGGAGAGGCTGAACGGGAAGTCCTCGGGCAGGTTGTTCGGGTCGAGCTCCGTGACGACCGGTCCGACGCTCTCCGGCGGCTTCGAGCTGAGCACGTTGCCGCCCATGGGGTAGATCACCTGCTGGAAGGTGCTCTCGACCTCGGGAGCCGGGAAGAACGACATCAGCCTCAGCGCGTTCGATCCTTGCGCGTAGACGTCGTGATCCGTCCCGGCCGGGAAGACGACGAACTGGCCGGCCTCGAGCCGGCGCGTCGCGCCGATCACGAACACCTCACCCTGGCCCTCGGCGACGAACACGACCTCCTCCACGTTGTCCGAATGAAGGCCGGAGTGCTTTCCCGGCTCGATGATGTAGTAGGCGACGGTGCTCGCTCGCGCGCCTTCCTTCTCGCCCACGGGGTAGATCACCGCGAAGCGCATCGAGGGGTCGTAGTCGTTCCAGACCTCGACGAAATACGGGGCGTCTTCGTCGGTGCCCGGGACGATCTGCTCGTCGGGGCTCTCACCTGACGCTCCGCCGCCGTCATCGACGCCGCCGCTCGCCGCCTCAGCATCAGTAGCCATTGCAGATCCTCCTCATCGCCGTACGGGACGCGAACAGCGTAATCGAAACGTTCAGAAGCTCCCACATGATCAGCCCTCGTCGATCAGCAGGCCCGAACGAGTCGAGGCGTCCTCGTGCGCAGGCTTCTTAGGCCGCCCTCAGAGTCCGTGTGATACGAAGGACGGGTGAGAGCAGGCCGGGCAGGTTGGCTCATCCTGGCGTTGGCCGCGGCCGCATCCATGCTTGCGGGCGGCGCGTCGGGAGCCGACGTCAAGGGAACGACCTACGTCGACAAGACGCACGGCTACAGCATCACGATCCCGTCGCAGTGGCAGCTCGTTCCCCGGCCGCTCGCGCAGGTGAAGCAGCGGATCGCCCTCCTCAAGAAGAAGAAGGCGACCGTCGACCTGTCCGATGCGCTCGCCTCGATCATCGGGACGGCCGCGGGCCGCTCCCAGATCTCGGCCTACGAGTTCCAGGCCTTCGAGTGGCCGTTCGACCTCACGGCGACGCCGATCCTGACGGAGGTCTATGTCGGGATCGTCCCCGTCAAGACGACGCTGACGAAGGCGAACCTCCCCGCGCTCGGAGCCGAGTTCGCGAATGCCCTGTCGGCCCCCAAGGGCTCGAAGGTCGTGAAGCCGAAGGAGGTGACGCTGCCGGCGGGCCCGACCGAGTACATCATCGGCACGACGCCCGCGGGAACCGGTCTCGCCACCGGGTTCGAGCTCTACCTGATCCCGCACGGCAAGAAGCTGTACGAGCTCGGCTTCCAGGTCGACGCGTCGCTGCTCAGCTCCGCGAAGCTCTTCACGTCGATCGCGAAAGACTTCAAGTTCGTCTAGATTCAAAGGCGTGCCTGCCCGGCTCGGCCTGCTCGCGCTCGGCGTGACGCTCGGCGCAGCCGTCGTGGTGCAGGGCGGGGCTTCTGCGGCGAACGTGCCGACGTGGAAGGCCTGGCTCTGCCGGCCGGGCCTCACCGTCGACTACTGCAACACCGATCTCTCCGTCACCTCGTACGCGAGCAACGGCCTCGCGACCGAGATCGACGTGCCCGACACGAAGCGCCCGCCGATCGACTGCTTCTACGTCTATCCGACCGTGAGCCAGGAGAAGCGCGGGAACGCGGATCTGAAGATCCAGGAGGCGGAGAAGGCGGCAGTGATCCCGCAGGCAGCCCGTTTCTCGCAGGCCTGCCGCGTCTTCGCCCCCGTCTACCGGCAGACGACCGACCGTCCCGGAGGGAGCAGCGCCCTCGCCTACAGCACCGTCCTCGCGGCGTGGCGCGACTACCTCGTCCACTGGAACGACGGGCGCGGCGTCGTCCTGATCGGGCACTCGGAAGGCGCGTTCATGCTCGAGCGCCTGATCCAGGATCAGGGCGCGTCGGTGCGCAAGGTGCTCGTCTCTGCGCTCCTCCTCGGCGGCGATGTCGAGGTGGGCTCGAACGACAGGTTCTCGGGCCTCCCCGCCTGCTCGTCGACCGGTGAGACGGGCTGCGTCGTCGGGTACTCGAGCTGGAACGGAACTCCACCCGCCGACGCGGGCCTCCAGAGCGTCGACCGCTCCTCCGACCACGTTCTCTGCGTCAATCCCGGCAACCTCGCGAACCCCGCGGCGCCCGCGCCGATCACCCCGATCTTCCCGTGGGCGGTGCCCGAAGGCCTCGTGCCCGGCGTGATCACGCCGCAGCCGCCGACCTTCTGGGTCGAGTTCCCCGCGCTCTACACGGCCCGGTGCGTGCGGCACGGAACTCGCTCCTGGCTGCTCGTCACCCGCATCGCGCACAGGGGCGATCCGCGGCCCACCGTGCAGGGAATCCTCTCGCCCTCGATGGGCCTCCACGCCGCCGACGTCAACGTCGCGCTCGGCAACCTCGTCGCCCTCGTGCAGGCGCAGGCACGCGCCTGGACGGCCACGCACTGAGCTCAGCGCGTCTTCGCGAACCGACGCACCGCGGCGAGCAACTCCGCCGTCTTCTCTTCCGCGGCGGTCTCGTCGCCCGTGGCGAACGCTCCCGCCACGCAGTGCCTCACGTGGTCGTCGAGGACCTCGAGCGCCAGCGATTCGAGCGCGGTCGACACGGCAGAGATCTGCGTGAGGATGTCGATGCAGTAGCGGTCGTCCTCGACCATCCGTTCGACGCCGCGCACCTGCCCCTCGATCCGGTGCAGCCGCTTGACGAGCGCCTCCTTGCTGTAGCCGTGGTCGCTCACGTGCGGACGCTCCTGAAGCGCGTCAGGCGCAGGCTGTTGCCGACGACGAACAGGCTCGAGCATCCCATCGCAGCTGCCGCGACGATCGGGCTCAGCACGCCCGCCACGGCGAGTGGGATCGCCGCGACGTTGTAGGCGAAGGCCCAAACGAGGTTCCACTCGATCGTCCGGAACGTCGCGCGGGCGAGACGGATCGCGTCAACCGCGGCGCGGAGATCGCCAGAGACGAGCGTCAGGTCTGCGGCAGCGATCGCGATGTCGGTGCCGGTTCCCACCGCGAGACCCAGGTCGGCGCGGGCCAGGGCGGGCGCGTCGTTGACACCGTCGCCGGCCATCGCGACAACCCTCCCCTCGCCCTGCAGCCGTGCGATCTCGGCGGCCTTTCCTTCAGGACTCACCTCGGCGGCGACCTCCTCGATCCCGACCTCGGCTGCGACCCGTGTCGCGTTCGCATACGAGTCGCCGGTGAGGAGCACCGGCGTCAGGCCGAGCGCCTTCAGCTCCCTGACGGCCTGCGCGCTCGTCGGCTTGACGCGGTCGCGGAGCGAAAGCCGCGCCCGCGGGACGCCGCCCCAGTGGACCTCGATCCGGCCGCCGGAGCGCCCGACGGCGACCTCGGTGCCCTCTACCGTCCCGCGAACGCCGACTCCCGGCTCGTTCCGGAAGCCGGTCACGGCGGGAAGCGTTCCGAGCTCACGCCGTGCCGCCCGGACAACGGCCTCCGCGACCGGGTGCTCGGAGGCCGATTCGGCCGCTCCCGCGAAGCGCAGCACCTCCGCACGGGTCGCGCCGTTCAGCAGCTCGAGCTCGTCGAGCTCCAACGATCCTTCGGTCAGGGTTCCGGTCTTGTCGAGGACGATCGTGTCGATCCGCCTCGTCTGCTCGAGCACCCTCGGCCCGCGGATGAGCACGCCGATCTGCGCGCCGCGGCCGGTGCCGGCCATCAGCGCCGTCGGCGTCGCGAGCCCGAGCGCGCACGGGCACGAGATCACGAGCACCGCAACGGCGGCCGTGAAAGCCCGGGCGGCCCCGGAGCCGAACGCGAGCTGACCCGCGAGCGTCGCGAGCGACAGCACGAGCACCGCCGGCACGAAGATGGCCGAGACCCGGTCGGCAAGCCGCTGTGCGTTCGCCTTCCCGGACTGGGCCTCCTCGACCAGATGCGCGATCCGCGAGAGGGTCGTCTCCGAGCCGACCCTGCTCGCCCGGACGACGAGTCGCCCGTCGAGGACGATCGTGCCGCCTGTGACGGCAGTCCCCGCACCCGCCTCCAGGGGAAGCGGCTCTCCGGTGAGCATCGAGACGTCGACCGCCGAGCCGCCCTCGACGACGATGCCATCGGTCGCGATCCGTTCGCCGGGCCGGACGGCGAAGAGATCTCCGGGCTCGAGCTCGTCGATCGGGACGAGCGCCTCACGTCCGTCGCGGACGACGCGGGCCTCCTTCGCCGCGAGGCCGGCGAGGCCGCGGATCGCCGCGGCCGACCGCGCCTTCGCCCGTGCTTCGAGCGCCCGGCCGAGCAGGATCAACGTCGTCACGACGGCGCCCACCTCGAAGTACGTCCCCGAGCGCAGGCCGGCGACGAGCACCGTCGCCGACCAGCTCCACGCGGCGATCGTTCCGATCGAGACGAGCGTGTCCATGTTCGCACGGCGGTGCCGGAGGCCGGTAAGAGCCATTCGGTGGAACCCGCTCCCGGCGACGAAGACGACCGGGGTCGAGAGGCCGAGCGCGACCCACTCCCACCCGGGAAAGCGGAGCTCGGCCATCATCGCGAGCACGACGACCGGAACGGCGAGCACCGCCGCAAGCGGCAGCCGCCAGGCGTCCGAGCGCTCGGGTGGAGGAGGTTCGCCTGCGAGGCGTGCGCCGTATCCCGACGACTCGACTGCGGCGACGAGCGCACCCGCCCGGGTTTCGGGCGCGCAGTGGATCGTCGCCTTCCCGGTCGCGAGATTCACGCTCGCCTCGACCCCGTCGAGCTCGTTCAGCCCTCGTTCGACCGCCGCGGCGCACGCGGCACAGCTCATCCCCTGGATCTCGAGCCGGACGATTTCCCTGGACTGCGTGTCTCCGTCCATCGGACGCATATACCCCTCTAGGGTATCAGGGAGAACAGTGGTAGAAGGGCTGCCGCCGCACCCCCGGGACCGTGCAGTCGATCGCGATGCGCCAGTACGGGTCGACCAGGTCCCTCACTTCGAAGCCGTGCGCAGCGAAGGCGCGTGCGACGCCCGCGACCCCGCCGATCACGACGAAGGAATCGTGCCGGGCGCGTGCGGCGGCGAGGGCGGCCGCAGGCGAACGAGGAAGGAACGAGACCGGTCGCCGATGGCTCGCACCGAAGAGCAGGTACGACGGCTCGTCGTTGCCGAGGACGGCGGCGATCGGCGTGTACGACGGCACGAGGGCATCCAGGTCGAAGACCGCATCGCCTGCGGAAGGTTCGTACGTCAGCCTGGCCGCGTCTCCCTGGGCAAGCTGCCAGGGGTGACCATAGGGCGAGTCGAACGGCTTCTGCGCGTCGTGGACGAGGACGAGCGCCACCGAGAGCGACGAAACAGCGAGGATCGCGAGGCCGGCGGCGACGTTGCGGAGGAGAGCGGCGGCGAGGGGAAGCGTCAGGGCCGCCGGGACGATCACGAACCGCGCGAGGAACGCGTTGTAGCTCGCCGAGGAGGTCCCGAGCAACACCACGAAAAGCGGCAGAGCGAGACCGAGCGCGAGGAACCGCGCGTCGGCCCGGCGACGGGCGGCCGCGACGATCGCTCCCACCGAGAGGCCGATCAGCAAGACGCCGCCGATCGGCCCGAATCCGGCGAGGTCTTCCTGGCTCATCCGGTTGACCGCCCACGTGAACGTGCCGGTCGGTTCTGCGAGGTAGTTCGGCCCGAGGAACGCGGCGCCCTTGTCGACCGGCAGCCCCGTGAGGCGGACGAGGGAGTGGACGACGCCGGCGAAGCCGAGGGTCAGAGCGGGAGCTGCGAAGGCGAGCCCGACCGCCGCTGCGGCGCCGATCGCCAACGGCCTGCGCCTGAACCGCGAGACGGCGGCGACCACGAGCGCGAGATTCACGCCGATCGCGAGCAGCACCCAGGCGAGCTCGTCCCGGAACCGCGGCAGATCGCCGAGCCGGTAGAGGACCGCGACTGCCATCGCGAGCGCGCCCTCGATCGACGTGCTCGCGTGAGCGAGCTGCGAGTCCTCGTTCCCGAGCAGATGCCCGGTCCGTGAGAGGTTGACGGCGAAGCTCCAGAGCGCGAGCGCGGCAAACGCCGCGAACGCCGACCCTGCGAACACCGCCGCCTGCCTCCTACCCCGGTGAAGCGCGAGCAGCACCAGCGCCGGCAGAGCGAGTGCGGTCGTGACCTTCACACCGAGCCCGAGCGCGACCGCGAGTCCGGCGAGAACGAGCTCGGTCGACCCGGTACCGAGGAGGAGAGCCGCGCCCACGGCGGGAAAGGCGGCTGCGACGAGATCGTTCTGGGCGGTCGTCGCCTCGAGCGCGACGAGAGAGAACGTCGAGAACAGGAGCCCCGCGCACGCAGCCGGGCGGAGCTCGAAGCCGAGCCGTCTCGCTCCGAGGTAGCCCGCTGCGATCACCGCGAGTTGAGCCTCGTACTGCGGGAGCGCGAACAGCGACCCCCTGCCGACCGCGACGAAGAGGTAGAGGATCTGCTGCTCGGCGATCGGCTGGTCGGCGTTGATCCGGTCGGTCGGCGCGTTCGGAACCCAGTAGAGCCCGCCGTGCTGCGCCCAGAGCGCGACCCGCGCGAGGTGGTAGGTGAGGGAATCCCAGTTGTTTGCCTGAGCCGTGAAGACGAGCAGCAGCTCGTAGGCGAGCGCAGCGCCGGCGACGATCGCGTAGGCGAGAACGAGCCGGTCGGAGAGCGCCGCGCGGATCGCGGCGCGGAGATGCCCGACCGGGAGCCGGGGACGTCCGACCCGATTCCACACGATCGCGGCCGTGACGAGCAGAGAAGCGGACCCGACCCCGAGCCCCACTCGGGTCACGCCGCGGACAAGCGACAGACCGCCGGTCAGCGCCACGACCTCGGCGACCAAGACGAGGTAGGCGGCGAGCAGAGCGGCGACGAAGCTCTCGAGGCGGAGGCTCGCGGCAACGAGCAGCGCCGTCGCGACCGGCGCGGCGATCAGGAGCGCCGCGATCACCGACCGAGTGTGTCACAGGCCCCAGATCGCTCCCCGTCGCGCCACGCTCGGGACGGCCGCGGCGGAGATCTCGACACACGGAGACGGCTCGACCGAGGGGCGAACGAACCCGAGCCGCCCATCTCGAGCGAGACGTTGACTGAGTTCGGTTCGTAATGGCCCCGGGTGGAGTCGAACCACCGCTCGCAGCTTCGAAGGCTGCCGCTCTGTCCGCTGAGCTACGGGGCCCTGACGGCAAGCCGTCGAGGGTGGCGGACGGGACTCGAACCCGCGACCACCGGGACCACAACCCGGGGCTCTACCAACTGAGCTACCGCCACCAAGCGCGGACATCGTATCGGCGGCGCGAGGCGCGCTGAGAAGCTCCCGCCGCAGGATTGGGATTCGCCCGATCCGGCAACCACTCCGACATGAC
>DASZLW010000052.1:0-1655 GCA_035552175.1 Gaiellaceae bacterium
CGACAGGATCGAGGAGCTCGTCGCGGCGGGCACGGCCGAGGGCGCCGAGATCTACCAGCCGCCGTGCCGCCTGCCTGAGAAGGGCTACTGGTTCGCGCCGACCGTGTTCACGAACGTCGCGCAGAGCTACCGGATCGCGCAGGAGGAGATCTTCGGCCCGGTGCTCTCGGTGCTCACGTTCCGGACGCCCGACGAGGCGATCGAGAAGGCGAACAACACGCCCTACGGCCTCTCCGCGGGAGTGTGGACGGAGAAGGGCTCGCGGATCCTCTGGATGGCCGAGCGGCTCCGGGCGGGCGTCGTGTGGGCGAACACGTTCAACCGCTTCGATCCGACAAGCCCGTTCGGCGGCTACAAGGAGTCCGGTTTCGGCCGCGAAGGCGGCCGGCACGGGCTCGAGCCGTACCTCTCGTTCGACGGTGGTTGACGTCGCGGGTCGCGACGGCGGCCGACGAGGACGTGCTCGCGGCGCTCGACCGCGCCACCTGGACGTCCCTCTCGAGCCCCGCCCGCCGCCCGGGGCCGAGTGGACGTTCTTCGACGAGAAGAGCGCGCCCGCCGACGTGCTCGTCGGGCTCTCCGAGGGCGAGGTGGCGGGATACCTGAAGCTCGGCCCGGCGACACCGCTCGGCGCGAGCGCGCACATCCTGATGATCAACGGCTTCGCCGTCGGCCCGGCCATGCAGGGCCGTGGAGTGGGACGCGCGCTGATCGGCGCCGCGATCGCGGAGGCCCGCCGCCGCGGCGCGCGCAGGCTCCGGCTTCGCGTGCTCGGCCTGAACGCGCGTGCGCGGCGGCTCTACGAATCGGCGGGCTTCGTCGTCGACGGCGTGCTCCCGGGCGAGTTCTTCCTCGACGGCGTCTACGTCGACGACGTCTTCATGGGGCTCGACCTGGCGGCCCCGGACTGATGAGTTGCGGCGGCGACCGTCCTCGGGGCCCGCAACCGTATCCTTGAGCTGTGACGAGCCGTCTCCCGATCAAGAAGACCTACAAGCTCTTCATCGGCGGCAAGTTCCCGCGTTCCGAGTCGGGCCGCACCTACGAGGCGCAGGGCCAGAACGTCGCGCTCGCCTCGCGGAAGGACGCGCGAGACGCCGTCACGGCCGCACGCGCCGCGCAGCCGAAGTGGGCGGGCGCCACGGCCTACAACCGCGGGCAGGTGCTCTACCGGATCGCCGAGATGATGGAGGCGCGCGTCGCCGAGTTCACCGAGCTCGCAAGTGGAAAGGACGAGGTTCACGCCGCGATCGATCGCTGGGTCTGGTACGCCGGCTTCGCGGACAAGCTCGCCCAGGTGCTCGGCTCGTCGAACCCCGTCGCAGGGCCGTACTTCAACTTCACCGTCCCGGAGCCGACCGGCGTCGTCGCCGTGATCGCGCCCGAGGAGCCGCCGCTCCTCGGTCTCGTCTCCCGGATCGCGCCCGCGCTCGCGGGAGGGAACGCCGTCGTCGCGGTGGCCTCCGAGGGCAGCCCCCTCGCCGCCGTCGAGCTCGCCGAGGCCCTCGCGACGTGCGACCTGCCCGGAGGGATCGTCAACGTCCTCACGGGTCGCCGCGCCGAGCTGGCGCCGTGGCTCGCCTCGCACATGGACGTGAACGCGATCGACCTGACCGGTGTCGAGCCGGGCGGGACGGAATCCCTCAGAGCCGACC
>DASZLW010000053.1:0-4465 GCA_035552175.1 Gaiellaceae bacterium
GGGTCGGCGCTGCTCCAGCTCTCCCGACTCACGACCGATACGGAGCACCACCCGATCGAGTACGTGCAGTCGCTCTACCGCGGCGACCGCTTCCGCTTCCGACGGCACCTCGAGCGGCAACTGACCGCGGACGCCCCACCAGCGCTACGGCCTGCCACCGCGGTTGACGCTGCGGGGCTCGCCGAGGTGTTCATCGCCGCCTGGCAGGACGCCTATCGGAGTGTCGTCGACGCCAGGATCCTCGAGTCGCTCGAGCACGAGACGGTCGCGGGGTGGCTCGGCGAGGACAAGTCCTCATCGAGCACCACCGTGGCCGCGGCGCCCGACGGCGCGATCGTCGGGTTCGTCCGCTTCGGCGAGGACCCGGAGGGCTCCGGGCAGGGGTACGTCCATTCGCTGTACGTCCACCCCCGGGCCGGTGGACGGGGCACGGGCCGGCGGCTGCTCGAGCACGCCCTCGCGGCGCTCGAGCGGGCGGGGTATCCGACGGTGGCGCTGTGGGTCTTCGAGGCGAACGAGCGGGCGCGCCGCTTCTACACAGCCGCCGGATTCATCCCCGACGGCGGCCATCGGATCGAGCTCGAATGGCGGGCCAACGAGATCCGCCTCGTCCGCGCCGCACCGGGCAGGGAGAGGCCCGTCGAGCGGGGTGCCGGCGTCGCCGTCAAGAGCGAGGTCGCCGACCGGGCACCGCGGATGCTCCGGCGTGCGTGCGAGCGTCTCGCTCGGCTCCTCGGCGAATCGATCGCGGGCGGCTACCCCGCCGGGGCCACGTTGCTCGTCGTCGATGGCGCGGGAGAGCTTCTGCGTTCACACGGCGGCTGGTCCTGCATCGTCGACGCGCGGATCGAGACGAGCCGTGACACGATCTACGACCTCGCTTCGCTGACGAAGGTCGTCACGACCGTGACGCTGAGCCTGAGCCTGGCCGAGCGTGGTGCCTGGGCGCTCGACGACCCGGTTGCTCTCCGGCTCCCGGGCTTCCCCAACGGCGAGACCACTCTCCGCCAACTGCTCACCCACACCGCAGGGCTACCCGCTCATCGAGAGCTCTACCGCCTGGTCGGCGGCGAGCCGGCGATCCGGGAGGCCGTGTACGCCGAAGCCGCGGATGCCGTCCCGGGCTCGGTCCTGTACAGCGATCTCGGGTACATGCTGCTCGGCTGGGCGATTGCCGATCACTTGGGCGCCCCGATCGATCGGGCGTTCGCCGAGACCATCGCCGCGCCTCTGGGTCTGGAGCACACGCGGTTTCGACCGCCGAAGCGCGAGCGTGGACTGATCGCCGCGACCGAGCTCGACGGCGATCAACGGCTCGACCCCGGACTCGTCTGGGGCGACGTGCACGACGGCAACGCCTGGGCGCTCGGCGGTGTTGCCGGCCACGCCGGGCTGTTCGCGCCCGCCGCCGACCTCGGCCGGTTCGCGAGCGCGCTGCTCGATCCCGAGCGCCATCCCGTGCTCTCGGCCGGTTCGATCGCCGAGATGACGAGCTATCAGGCCGGTGGGCCGCCCGACACCCGTGCGCTCGGCTGGCAGCTCGACGCGAGCGGGTGGGGATCGTGGCCGGAGTCGACCTACTGGCACACGGGGTTCACCGGCACCTCGCTCCTGGTCGCGCCCGAGCTCGGCTGCGCGGTCGTCCTGTTGATGGGCGGTGTGCACCCCGCGCGCCGGCTCGAGCAGCAGGCCCGCCTCCGACAGGATGTACACCGGATCCTCGCCGAGGCCTTGGCATGAGCTCGGACGGTGAAGACCTCCGCAGGCTCGCGACCGAGCAGACCCGCCCGGAGTTGAGTGACCTCGACCTACTCTCGGTCGAGCAGCTCGTCTCACTGATGTGCGCCGACGTCCGCCGTGTCCCGGAGGCGGTCGATGCCGCCGAGGAGCAGATCGCGACCGTCGTCGACGCCGTGGCCGCGGCGCTCGGCCGCGGCGGACGGCTGATCTACGTGGGCGCGGGCACGGCAGGCCGCATCGGTTTGCTCGACGCGGCCGAGGCCGGCCCGACCTTCAACGCCCCGCAGGGCCAAGTCGTCGGAGTGCTCGCGGGCGGCGGGGGCGCCCTCGAGGCTCCCGTCGAAGGCGCCGAGGACGAGCCCCGCGGCGGCGAGGCCGCGATGATCGGGCTCGCCGTCGGGCCGGACGATGCGGTCGTCGGGATCGCCGCGAGCGGCAGGACGCCGTTCGTGCTCGGCGCGGTCGAGGCCGCTCGGCGGGCGGGCGCCCTGACCGTCGGGGTCGTCTGCAACGAGCGGACGCCGCTCGCGGAGCGCGCGGAGCTCGTGATCGAGGTGCTCGTCGGACCGGAGATCGTCGCGGGCTCGACCCGACTCAATGCGGGGACCGCGCAGAAGGTGGTCCTCAACATCATCTCGACGGGAGCGATGGTGCAGCTCGGGAAGACGTACGGGGGCCTGATGGTGGATTTGCGTGCGACGAACACGAAGCTGCGCGACCGGGCGACCCGGATCGTCGCCGAGATCGCAGGCGTCAGCCGCGAGCGGGCCCGCGCCGCGCTGGAGCGGTGCGATTGGAGCCCGAAGAGCGCGGCCGCGATGCTCGTAGGCGAGACCGAGCCCACCGCTGCGCGCCGCGTGCTCGAGCGCCACCAGGGCCGGCTCCGGCCCGCGCTCGAGGAGCTCGGTGCCGGGCGGGCGCCGGGCCCCGGCCCGGAGACGCAGCGCCTCGGCGTCGCAGGGGCCGTGATCGACGGGATCCTCGTGCGGGGCGACGTCGAGATCTCGAACGGCCGCATCGCCGCGGTCGGGCTCGCTGGCCGGGGCACGGGCCTCGCAATCCCCGCGCTCGTCGATGCGCAGGTGAACGGTTACGCCGGCGTCGACGTCCTTTCCGCCGACCTCGACGAGCTCGATACGCTCGGCGACGCGCTTCTGCGCGACGGTGTCGCTGCGTACCAGCCGACCCTGATCACGAGCCCGGAGGCCGATCTGCTCGCCGCTCTCGTGCGGGTCGCGGAGGCGCAGGAGCGCACCGACGGCGCGCGGATCGTCGGCGTTCACCTCGAGGGCCCGTTTCTCTCGCCGAAGCGGCCCGGCACGCACCCGGTCGAGCACCTGCGCGACCCGGATCCTTCGCTGCTCGAGCGACTCCTCAACGCCGGACCGGTCAGGACGGTGACCCTCGCGCCGGAGCTTCCCGGCGCACTGGAACTGATCGAGCTCTGCACCTCCCGGGGCGTCGCCGTCTGGCTCGGGCACTCCGAGGCCGACGCGGCGACGGCCCGTGCCGCCTTCAATGCCGGCGCTCGTGCGGTGACGCATCTCTTCAACGCGATGGCGCCGATCAGCGCGCGGGAGCCGGGGCTCGCGGGAGCCGCGCTCGCGAACCCGGGAATCGCCATCCAGCTGATCGCCGACGGCGTCCATGTCTCCGACGAGCTGCTGCGCCTCGCATTCGCGGCCGCCCCGGGCCGTTGCAGCTTGGTCACCGACGGAGTGGCTCCGGCGGGACTTCCCGACGGCGCCTACCGGCTCGGTGAGGTCGAGATCGAGCTCGAAGGGGGCGTCGCCCGACGCGCCGACGGCGTCCTCGCCGGCGGCGCCTCGCGTCTCGCCGAGAGCCTCATCCGGCTCGGCGCGCTTGGCCTCGATCCCGTCGAGGCGGTGGCCGCGGTGACGGGGCGGCCCGGCAGGCTGCTCGGAGTCGGCGAGGGGCGGCTCGAGCAGGGCGCACGTGCGGACGTCCTCGTGGTCGACGACGGGCTCGCGATCCGCGCGGTGTTCTCGGCGGGCCGCCGCCTCGGCGGCGAGTCGCGATGAACGACGCAGGTTCAGTCGGATCTGCCTCACCGCGGACACCCCGCGGCTGCAACGCTTACCCGAGCCCACACGATCGCACCTCACTACGAGGCGGCACATCCCCCGACCCCAGCCCGAGGAGGACATGATGATGACCGAATCACGCCAGGCGCACCTACCAGCGCTCGACCAACACCGCCGCCACGACACCGGCGCCGAGCTGCAGGCAACGCTCGTCGAACTCGTCGACCTGGCGCTTATCGGCAAGCAGCTGCACTGGAACATCTTCGGACGGCCGTTCAAACCGCTGCACGAGCACCTCGACGACCTCGTCGACTCCTGGCGCGAGCTGTCGGACACCGTCGCCGAACGTTCCGTCGCGCTCGGCATCGCTCCCGACGGTCGAGCCGGAACGATCAGCGCGGACTCGGGCATCGAGAACCTCGACGTGGGCGCACTCGACACTGACGCTGCCCTGCAAGCGCTCGTCACACGCCTTGCGGACGTCGCCGAGCGCGCCCGAGGCCGGATGGACCGACTCGGCAACCTCGACCTCGCATCGCAAGACGTGCTCGTCGAGGTCGTGCGTGAGCTCGAGAAACAGCTCTGGATGATCCGCGCATCGCTCCCGGCTACCAGTTCCTGATTGTGCGCCGGCGAGCCTTGCTCGTCGCCAGAGAGCCCAACCTGTGTGACGCCGTGTC
>DASZLW010000054.1:0-4534 GCA_035552175.1 Gaiellaceae bacterium
CCGGTCGGGTCGGGCAAGAGCTCGCTCGTCGCCGCTCTTTGCCGCGCCCTCGCCGGCGAGCTCAGGATCGGCGTCGTGACGAACGACATCTACACGAGCGAGGACGCGGCGTTCCTGCGCCGCGCGGGGGTGCTGCCGGACGGCCGGATCACGTCCGTCGAGACCGGCTGCTGCCCGCACACGGCGATCCGCGACGACATCTCGGCGAACCTCGAGGCGGTCGCCGAGCTCGAGGCGGTCGAGGCTCTCGACCTGATCCTGGTCGAGAGTGGCGGCGACAACCTCACGGCGATCTTCGGCCCGGGGCTCGCCGACGTGCAGATCTTCGTGATCGACGTGGCCGGGGGGGACGACATCCCGCGCAAGGGCGGCCCGGGAATCTCCCGCTCCGATCTGCTCGTGATCAACAAGACGGATCTGCAGCCCTACGTCGGCTCGGATCTCGGCCGCATGGAGCGCGACGCGCTCGAGCGCCGGGGCGAGCGGCCGTTCCTCTTCATCTCGCTCTCCGAGGACCCGGCGGCGGCGCCGGTCGCGGCCTGGGTCCGCGAGCAGGTCGAGCGCTTCCGCTCGGGCGCGCTCACGCCTCCAGCCGCCCTCGACGACGACCACGACCATCACGGCCACAGTCACTCGCACGGCCACAGCCACAGCCACGACCACGCTCACTAGCCGGCTCGAGCTTCGCGTCGAGCTGCGCCGGGGCGAGAGCGTCGTGACGCGGTGCGCCGGACAGGTTCCGCTTGCGTGCCGCATCGTCGCCGGCCCGCCCGGGCGGGCCCGGGTCGCGCTCGTCCAGACGGCGGCGTCGATCCTCTCCGGCGACCGCGTCGAGGTCGACGTCGAGGTGGGCGGCGGCGCCTCGCTCGAGCTCCTGACCCTCGGTGCGACGGTCGCCTACCCGGCACACGTCGAGGCCGCCCAGGACCTCGCCTTCCGCGTCGGCGAACAGGGCCGGTTCGCGTGGCTTCCCCAGCCGCTCGTGCTCGCCGACGGCTGCGAGCTCGTCTCGACGACCGAGGTCGAGCTCGCCGACGGCGCGGCCGGGGTGCTCCGCGAGCTCTACGCACTCGGACGCCACGATGAGGCGCCGGGCCGCTGCCGGAGCACACTGCGCTGCGATCTCGACGGGCTGCCGCTCCTCCGCGACTCGATCGCAATCGACCCTGCGGCAGAGGGATCGCCGATCCGGCTCGGTGACGCCCGGGCCTACGGGACGCTCGCGCTCCTCGGGATCAGGGACACCGCCGGGCATCCGCCCGGGCAGCTCGCTCTCGAAGGCCCCGGTTCGCTCTTCAGATCGGTCGGCACGAGCGCCGTGACGGTCGAACGGGCACTCGAACCGGTCGAGCGGTCCTACCTGTCGCGGCTCTGGGCATGACCCGAGAGCGCGAGCGGCCTGGCCGCGGGCGACGGCGCCGCGGAGGCGCGCACGAGAGCGCAGAACAGATCGACGATGGCCGGGTCGTACTGGCTCCCGGCGAGCCTCAGGAGCTCGGCGAGCGCCTCGTCCTGGGTGTACAGCCTGGCGTGACCGCGGGGCTCCGTCATCGCGCAGAAGCCGTCGCCGACCGCGATGATCCTGGCCGGCAGCGGGATCTCCGCTCCCGCGAGGCCGTCCGGGTAGCCGGTGCCGTCCCACCACTCGTGTGTGGCGCGGACGATCTTGCCGACCTCGTTCAGCTCCGGGGAGGCGCCGAGGATCCGCTGGCCGATCAGGGTGTGGCTGCGAACGAACGCGAGCTCGTGATGGTCGAGCGGCTCGGATTTCGCGAGGACCGAGGCGGGGATCGCCAGCTTGCCGACGTCGTGGAGCTGCGCCGCGAGCCCGAGCTCCTCGAGCGCCTGGGCGTCGAACCCGAGCTGCCGGGCGAGCCCGCGGCTCAGCTCGGCAACGCCGCTCATGTGATCGCCGAGCGCCTGACGGAGGACCGTGTACGGCTCGCCGCGCGCGATGCGGAGCTGGTACTTCTGGGCGTAGAGGCGCTGATCCGCGATCCGGAGTGCCTCGCTCGGGTCGCTGCCCTCGTCCGGCAGGAACGCGCAGCCGAACGAGGTGGAGACGTCGAATCCCTCACCCGATTCGGCGAGTGCGGAGGTCACGCGGTCGAGGAAGCTGCCGATCTCGAACGTCATCACGGTCGAGAGCGTGCAGAACTCGTCGCCGCCGAGGCGGTAGCACGAGCCGCCGGTACCGACTGCAAGCTGGAGGTTGGCCGCGAGGCGGGCGAGCAGCGCGTCGCCGGTCGGATGGCCGAAGGTGTCGTTGTAACGCTTGAACCCGTTGAGGTCGTAGACCACGAACAGCCGCTGGCGGCCGTCGTCCGCGGCGAAGAAGCCGTCGAGATCGAGCATGAGCTGCCGCCGGTTCCCGAGACCCGTGAGCGTGTCGGTGCAGGCGAGAAGGCGCATCGCCGCACCCGTGGCGCCGCTCTCACGGAGCGCGAAGACGGCCCGGCCGGCAACCGTGACGATCGTCGCCGCCGCGAGGGCCACCCCCGATGCATTCCGCGCGTCGAACTGGCTCTCGACGAAGACGGAGAGCGCGACGAGTCCGCAGACGAGCGGCGTCGCGCCGACCAGCCTCTTCGCTTGACGCGTCGTCCTGCCCAGGACGAACACGACCCATGCGGCAAGCGCGAGGAGCATGATCGGATACCCGAGGCTGGAGGCGTCCTTCGGTAGGGCCGTTGCCGCAGCCGAAGCGGTCGCAAGCGTGAGCGCCCCCGAGTCGAGATAGGTCGCAGAGCGAAGCCGGAGCAACACGACGTCGGCGAGCGCGAGCCGCGCGCGATGCGCGGTCGCGAGCTCGCCGGCGGGACGAAGGCCGGGCAGCTTCAAGCTCACTACATGATCTATCGGCAGTCCCGGCCCGGGACTTTAGGGTCAATTTTCGGCGAGTGCGCGCGTGTCGAAAGGCGCCGAGACCTTCGCCTCGAAAGCGTCGATCCGTTCGGCGCGCTGGAGTGTGAGCCCGATGTCGTCGAGCCCGTTCAGGAGCATGTGCTGCGCGAACGAGTCGAACGCGAACGGGATCTTCAGGCCGTTCGCATGCGTGATCTCGAGCGACTCGAGGTCGACGGTCAGCTCGTCCGAATCCGAGAGGGCGGACTTGACCGCGTCGAGCGCATCGGGATCGAGCTCGACCGGCGCGAGCCCGGACTTGATCGCGTTCTGGTGGAAGATGTCGCCGAAGCTCGGAGCGAGGACGAACCGGAAGCCGGCGTCCTCGAGCGCCCAGGCGGCGTGCTCACGCGAGGAGCCGCACCCGAAGTTTCGGCCGGCGACGAGGATCTGAGCGCCCACCGCCTCCGGCTGCCGGAGCTCGAACGCCGGATCCTTCATCCAGTCGAAGAACAGGAACTCGCCGTACCCAGAGCGCTCGATCCGCTTGAGGAACTGCTTCGGGATGATCTGGTCGGTGTCGACGTCCGCGCGGTCGAGCACGACCGCCTTGCCCGTCACGCGGCGGAGCTCTCTCATCCGGACGTGTCCTTCGAAGCCTCGCTTGGGGCCTGTCCCCAGTAAGTGGCCAAAGGAGACACCGTCGGGGCCTGTCCCCAGCGGGTGGCCAAAAAGGACACCACCGGGGGCTGTCCCCGGTGGTGTCCGCTTTGGACAGGGCCGTCGAGGGCGCGCGCGGTCATCCGAGCTCACGGACGTCGGTGAAGCGGCCGGCGATCGCCGCTGCGGCCGCCATCGTCGGGCTGACGAGGTGGGTGCGGCCTCCCGCTCCCTGGCGGCCTTCGAAGTTGCGGTTCGAGGTCGAGGCGCAGCGCTCGCCGGCCGAGAGGATGTCCGGGTTCATGCCGAGGCACATCGAGCAGCCGGCCTCGCGCCACTCGAAGCCGGCGGCCGTGAACACGCGGTCGAGTCCCTCGGCCTCCGCCTGCCGCTTGATCTTCGCCGAGCCCGGCACGACCATCGCCCTCACGCCTCCCGCGACCCGGCGACCCGAGGCGACCTCGGCGGCCGCCCGCAGATCCTCGATCCGCGAGTTCGTGCACGAGCCGATGAAGACGCGGTCGACCGGGATCTCGGTGAGCGCCATGCCGGGCTCGAGCCCCATGTAGGTCAACGCCCGCTCGACGGCCTCACGGTCGGTCGGATCCTCGAAGGAGGACGGATCGGGAACGCGACCGTCGATCGGCGCGACCATCCCGGGGTTCGTCCCCCACGTCACCTGAGGAGTCAGCGCCGAGACGTCGACTTCGACAACCCGGTCGTACGTCGCGCCCTCGTCGCCGCGGAGCAACCGCCACCGCTCTACCGCCGCCTCCCATTCGGCGCCCGACGGCACACCGGGCCGACCTTCGAGGTAGGCGAACGTCTTCTCGTCCGGCGCGACCATCCCAGCCCGTGCGCCCGCCTCGATCGACATGTTGCAGACCGTCATCCGGCCCTCCATCGAGAGGGCCTCGACCGGGGGGCCCGCGAACTCGATCGCATGCCCGACCCCGCCCGCGACGCCGATCTGCCCGATTGCGCCGAGCACCATGTCCTTCGCGGTGACGCCGAACGGAAGCTCACCGAC
>DASZLW010000055.1:0-2090 GCA_035552175.1 Gaiellaceae bacterium
TGGGCTCATCGGCGGATTCGTGCTCATGTCGGCCTACATGCAGTTCCGCCGGTCGATGCAGCTGAGCTTGCTCGCCGCGCTTGCGGTCGGGGCGATCTCGGTCGCGGTCGCCTACGCCGTCATCTGAGACCGCCTCGGACCCGCGACCCGGTCGTGGTCCTTGCGCGGGTGACAAGGATGCGGCCTTCGGCGGGCTGTGGAAAAGGTGCCAGACGACGGAGACCCTCCTCCTGCGCGGCACGCTGAATCCCTGCTCAGCCTCGATTCGAGCGGCTAATTCCGGTGCCTGACACCAGGTTTGAACGCGTGACCTGGTGGCCTGGCTCGGGGTCGAAAGGGTTCCGGTCGGCTCAGCCGCCGGCCGCGACGTACGCGGCGGAGCCGGCCTGCGACAGCGCCGCCTGCGCCGCCGCGAGGCGTGCGAGCGGGACGCGATAGGGCGAGCACGACACGTAGTCGAGGCCGAGCGAGTGACAGAACGCGATCGACCTGGGCTCCCCGCCGTGCTCCCCGCAGATCCCGATCTTCAGGGTCGGATTGGCGCCGCGGCCACGCTCGACCCCGATCCGCATCAGGCCGCCCACGCCCTCGGTATCGAGTACCTCGAACGGGTTCCGCTCGATCACGCCGTCGGCGAGATATCGCGAGAGGAACTTCCCCTCGGCGTCGTCACGTGACAGCCCGAGCGCCGTCTGGGTAAGGTCGTTCGTCCCGAACGAGAAGAATTGCGCGTGCTCCGCGATCTCGGCGGCGCTCATACAGGCTCGGGGTAGCTCGATCATCGTCCCGACGGTGTGCGCCAAACCGGGTGCCTCCTCGGCCCACACACGCTCCGTCAACACCCGGAGCCGGCGGAGCTCCTCGGCGAACCCGACGAGTGGATGCATGATCTCGACGAGCGGCGGTTCGCCCGTTCGGGCCTCGACGGTGAGCGCCGCCCGCGCAATCGCACGGATCTGCATCTCGTAGATCTCCGGATACACGAGCCCGAGACGGCATCCGCGCATGCCGAGCATCGGGTTTGCCTCGTGGAGCGCGCGGATGCGGGCGCGCATGGCCTCGTCGACGGCCTGGTCCTCAGGCGGCAGGAACTCGTGCAGCGGTGGGTCGAGGAGCCGGATCGTCACCGGCAGCCCGTGCATCGCCTCGAAGATGCCGTCGAAGTCGGCCTGCTGGAAGGGCAGGAGCCGCTCGAGCGCGTCGCGGCGGCCCGCCTCGCTCTCGGCCAGGATCATCTCCTGCATCACGGGAAGCCGCTCGTCGCCGAAGAACATGTGCTCGGTCCGGCAGAGCCCGATCCCCTGCGCGCCGAACTCGCGCGCACGGACGGCGTCCGCGGGATTGTCGCCGTTGGCGCGGATCTTGAGCCGACGGAAGCCGTCGGCCCAGCCGAGGATCGTCTGGAAGTCCTCGTTCAGCTGCGGCGGGACGAGCTCGATCTGCCCGATGTAGACGTGGCCGGTGCCGCCGTCGATCGTGATCACGTCTCCCTCGTGGAGCTCGCGGCCCGCGATCCGCGCCACGCCGTCCGCGAGGGACAACCGATCGCAGCCTGCGACGCACGGCGTCCCCATCCCACGCGCGACCACCGCCGCGTGCGACGTCATGCCGCCGTGCACGGTGAGGATCCCCTGCGCCGCGATCATCCCGTGGATGTCGTCCGGCGTCGTCTCGTAGCGCACGAGGATCACGGGCCCGGCCTTTGCCTTCTCGACCGCGGTATCCGCGTCGAAGACGATGCCGCCGCTCGCAGCTCCCGGGCTCGCGTTCAGCCCGCGCGCAACCGGCTCGGGCGCGGTGTCCGGGTCGATCCTCGGGTGGAGGAGCTGGTCGAGCTGAGCCGGGTCGATCCGCTGCACGGCGTCCTCGCGGGAGATCAATCCCTCGTCGACCATCTCGACCGCCGCCCTGAGCGCGGCCGCGGCGGTGCGCTTCGCGGCCCGCGTCTGGAGCATGTAGAGGACGTCGTCCTCCACGGTGAACTCGACGTCCTGCATGTCCCGGTAGTGCTCCTCCAGCCGCTTGAGCGTCGCGAGCAGCTGCTCGAAGGCGGCCGGGATGATCTGCCCCATCGACTCGACCGGCTGCGG
>DASZLW010000056.1:0-2977 GCA_035552175.1 Gaiellaceae bacterium
TTCGGCGGGGGTGGACGAGGTCGTGCTGCACACGGGGCAGCACTACGACCGGGCGCTCTCCGACGTGTTCTTCGAGGAGCTCGGGCTTTCGGAGCCCGCCTACCGGCTCGGGCTCGGCAGCTCCGCGCCGGGGGCGATGGAGCCCGGAATCCGGGCGGCCGTCGAGGCCGAGCGGCCCGACTGGGTGGTCGTCCTCGGGGACACGAACTCGACGCTCGCCGGGGCCCACGGCGCCGCCGGGGCTCCGGTCGCGCACATCGAGGCCGGGCTTCGCAGCTTCGACCTGACGATGCCCGAGGAGCGGAACCGGATCGAGGTCGACCGGCTCTCCACGCTCCTGCTCTGTCCGGACGAGCGATCGGCAGCGCAGCTTCGCTCGGAGGCGATCGCGGGGCTGATCGAGGTCGTCGGCGATGTGATGGCCGATGCGACGAGGCTCTTCGCGCCGCTCGCACGGGAGCGGGCTCCGGGCGTGCTCGAAGAGCTCGGCGTCGAGGCCGGCGGCTTCCGGCTCCTCACGATCCACCGGGAGGCGAACGTCGAGCCCGAGCGGCTCGCCCGGCTCGTCGCCGAGATCAACGGCGCCGGCGGCACGTTCGTCTTCCCCGCTCACCCGCGCACGCGTTCCGTGATGGAGACCCACGCGATCGAGCTTGCGCCGAACGTCCGCGTGACGGAACCGCTCGGGTACCTCGAGCTGCTCGCCCTTGCCGCGAGCGCCGCGATCGTCGTCACCGATTCCGGCGGCCTGCAGAAGGAGGCGTACTGGCTCGGGACGCCTTGCATCACGCTGCGAGCCGCCACCGAGTGGGTCGACACCGTGGCGGCGGGTGCCAACACGCTCGTCGATCCGGCCGACCCGAGCGGCCTCGGCGACGCGCTCGAACATGCCCACTTCCCGTCTGGCGCCCCCGTGCTCTACGGCGACGGACATGCGAGCGAGCGGATAGCCGCCGCTCTGTACGCTTCCCGGCCGTGAGCCGGACCTGGGACGTTGCCATCATCGGCGCCGGCTACGTCGGCTTGCCGCTGGCGCAGACATTCGCCGAAGCCGGCCAGCGCGTGCTGGTCGTCGACGTCGTGCCTGCGATCGTCGAGCAGATCAATGCCGGGAAGAGCCACATCGAGGACGTCGCAGACGACGTGCTCGGCCCGCTCGTCTCCGGCGGGAACATCACGGCGACGACCGACTACGGGCAGCTGAAGCAGTGCTCGGCGATCCTGATCGCGCTCCCGACGCCGCTCACGAAGCAGCGTGTCCCCGACCTGAGCTACGTCGAGGCGGCCGCGCGCGGCATCGCCGGCGTGCTCGAGGCGGGCCAGCTCGTCGTCCTCGAGTCGACGACCTATCCGGGAACGACACGGGAGGTCGTGAAGCCGATCCTCGAGGAGGGAAGCGGCCTGACGGCCGGGCAGGACTTCAACCTGGCGATGTCCCCCGAGCGCGTCGATCCCGGCCGCACCGACTGGACGACGAAGACGACGCCGAAGGTCGTCGGCGGACTCACCCCGGACTGCACGGCGGCGGCGGCGGCGGTCTACCGCACCGCGATCGACACCGTCCACGAGGTCTCGGCGCCCGAGTCGGCCGAGCTGACGAAGCTCCTCGAGAACATCTACCGATCCGTCAACATCGCGCTCGTCAACGAGCTCGCGCAGCTCTGCGACCGGATGGGGATCGACGTGTGGGAGGTCGTCGAGGCGGCCGCGACGAAGCCGTTCGGCTTCCAGTCGTTCCAGCCGGGTCCCGGCCTCGGCGGGCACTGCATCCCGATCGACCCGTACTACCTCTCGTGGAAGGCGCGAGAGTACGACTTCTCGGCGCGCTTCATCGACCTCGCGGGCGAGGTCAACAACAACATGCCGTACTTCTGCCGCTCGGTGATCTCGCAGGCGCTGAACCACGGCGCGCAGCGGTCGGTGTCGGGCTCGAAGATCCTGATCCTCGGAGTCGCGTACAAGGCCGACATCGGCGACATGCGGGAGACACCGGCCGAGAAGCTGATCGAGCTCCTGAAGACGGCCGGGGCCGAGGTCTCCTACCACGACCCGCACGTCCCGGAGTTCGACGGGATGAGCTCCTCGCCGCTCGACCCCGAGGCCTACGACTGCGTCGCGATCGTGACCGCTCACACCTCGGTCGACTACGGAGACCTCGTGACCCGCTCGAAGATCGTGGTCGACTTCCGGAACGCCACCCGGGGCCACGAGTCGAAGGGCCACGTGTGGAAGCTGTAGCCGCCGATCCCGTTCGGGTCGCGCAGATCGGCCTCGGCAACTGGGGGCAGAACCTCGTCCGCAACCTCGACGTACTCGCCGACCTCGTCTGGATCTGCGACGCCTCCGAGGAGCGCCGCGAGCAGTTCGGCAAGCGGTTCCCGAACGCGCTCGTCACCGGCTCCTTCGACGAGGTGCTCGAGGACGTGGAGCTCGAGGCCGTCGTGATCGCGACCCCCGTCCCGACCCACTACGCGCTCGCGAAGCAGGCGCTCGAGGCCGGGAAGCACGTGTTCGTCGAGAAGCCGCCCGCGATGCGCGCCGACGAGATGGCGGAGCTCGTCTCCCTCGCCGAGGCCCGCGGGAAGATCCTGATGCCGGGCCACCTGCTGCTCTACCACCCCGGCGTCCGCAAGCTGAAGGAGCTCGTCGACACGGGCGACCTCGGCGAGGTGCTCTGCATCTACGGCAACAGGCAGAACCTCGGCGTGATCCGGAAGGACGAGAACGCCCTCTGGTCGCTCGGCGTCCACGACCTCTCGGTGATCCTCCACCTGACCGGCGAGGAGCCGTCCGAGTGCTGGGCGAACGGCAACGCCTTCCTGAACCCCGGCGTCGAGGACGTCGTGTTCTGCTTCCTGCGCTTCCCGAGCGGAAAGATCGCGCACCTCCACCTCTCGTGGCTCGACCCGCACAAGATGCGGAAGCTGACCGTCGTCGGCCGCGACAAGATGGCCGTGTTCGACGACATGGAGCTCGA
>DASZLW010000057.1:0-9596 GCA_035552175.1 Gaiellaceae bacterium
GCGCGCTCGATCCGGTCGAGACGCTCGTTGATCGACCGCCACTGCGCCGTGATCAGGTCGACGAGCAGGGCGAGGTCGTCGACGCGCGCATGCCGTTCGACGAGGAGGTCGGTCTCGAGGCGCTCGAACCGCCGGATCATCTGGTTCGAGAGGCCCTTCACCTCGGCGAGCCGCCGCGAGATCGGGGCGGCCTCCTCACGAAGCCCGTCGCGGAGTGCGTTCCCGACCGCGTCCGGAAGCACGACCTGGAGCTCATCCGCCGTCTGCGCGAGCGCCTCGATCTGCAAGCGCGCCCGCTCGAGCGCCGCGGCAACCTCGGGGGGAAGCGTGTAGCGGTTCTCCATCCCCACCGACGGTAACGTCGCGGTCGGATGAACGCAAGCGAGCTCGACTACGAGCTGCCGGTCGAGCTGATCGCGCAGCACCCCCTCGAGCGGCGCGACGCATCGCGGCTCCTCGTCTACTCGCGCGCGACCGGCGAGATTCGCCACGGCGCCTTTCGCGATCTGCCGGCCGAGCTCCCGGCGCACATGCTGGCCGTCGTCAACGACACCCGCGTCGTACCGGCGAGGATCCGGATCGAAGCTCCGCGCGGCGAGGTGCTGCTCGTCGAACGGCTCGAGGGGGACGAGTGGGAAGCCCTCGCCCGACCGACCCGCAAGCTCGTGGCGGGACGCCGGTACGGGCCGGTCGAGCTGATCGAGCACCTCGGCGAAGGCCGCTGGCGGGTCCGGCTCACCGGCGAGCCGCACGGCGAGGTGCCGCTCCCGCCCTACATCACCGCCCCGCTCGCGGACGCGGAGCGCTACCAGACCGTCTACGCCGCGAGCGAAGGCTCCGCCGCCGCCCCGACCGCCGGTCTTCACTTCACGCCCGAGGTCCTCGCGGAGCTCGAGGTCGAGCGGGTGACGCTGCACGTCGGGCTCGACACCTTCCGCCCGCTCGCCGTCGAGTCGCTCGCCGACCATCGGATGCACGGGGAGCGGTACGAGGTCACCGTCGCCGCCCGGGCGAGAATCGAAGCCGCGACGAGCGTGCTCGCCGTCGGCACCACGACCGTGCGGGTGCTGGAGACGCTCGCCCGCGGCGCGCCCCTCGCCGGCCGCACCGACCTCTTCGTCACCCCCGGGTTCGAGTTCCGCCGCGTCGATGCCCTGCTGACGAACTTCCACCTGCCGCGCTCGACCCTCCTCGCCCTGGTGATGGCGTTCGCGGGGATCGAGGAGACGCGCCGCCTCTACCGCCTCGCCGTGGAGGAGCGCTACCGCTTCTACTCCTTCGGCGATGCGATGCTCGTCCTGTGAGCACGTTCGAGGTCAGCCACACCGACGGCACGGCGCGTGCCGGACTCCTCCACACGACTCGCGGCACGATCGAGACGCCTGCGTTCATGCCCGTCGGGACGAAGGCGACCGTGAAGACGCTCACCCCGGCCGAGGTCAGCAGCGTCGGGGCCCAGATCCTGCTCGGCAACACCTATCACCTGCACTTCCGCCCCGGCGACAGGCTGATCGCCGAGCTCGGCGGGCTTCATCGCTTCATGGGCTGGGACGGGCCGATCCTGACCGACTCAGGCGGCTTCCAGGTCTTCTCGCTCCGCGACACGCTCGTCGGCGTCGACGACGACGGCGTCACCTTCAGAAGCGTCTACGACGGGAGCGCCACCCGCTTCACCCCGGAGCTCGCGGCCGAGATCCAGAGGAACCTCGGAAGCGACATCGCGATGTGCCTCGACCACGTCCCGCCGCCCGGAATCCCTCGCGCCGAGCTCGAGGACGCCGTCCGCCGGACGACCGAGTGGGCGCGCCGGCAGCGGCATGCCGAGCGGGCCGAGGGCCAGCTGTGCTTCGCGATCGTGCAGGGCGGCACCGACGCCGAGCTCCGCCACCGCTCGACCGAGGAGCTCGTCGAGCTGGACTTCGACGGCAACGCGATCGGCGGGCTCGCGATCGGCGAGGACCGCGGCGTGATGTTCGAGACGACCGATCGCGTCGCCGCGGCGCTTCCGGTGGGCAAGCCGAGGTACTTCATGGGCATCGGCGATCCCGAGGGGATCCTCGAGGTGATCGAGGCCGGCGTCGACATGTTCGACTGCGTGCTCCCGACCCGCACCGCGCGCACGGGCAGCGCGCTCACGTGGGAAGGCCGCCTGAACCTGCGGAACGCGCGCCACGCCCGCGACCCCGCACCGCTCGAGGAGAGCTGCGACTGCCCGGCCTGCACGGGCTTCTCGCGCGCCTACATCCGTCACCTCGTGAACCAGGGCGAGCTTCTCGGGCACCGGCTGCTCTCGCTGCACAATCTCCGCTTCCTGCTCACCCTCACGAGGAGCGCACGCGAGGCGATCGAACAGGGTGCGTTCACGTCCTTCAAGCGCGACGCGCTCGCGCGACTCCAAGATACGAGCACCTGATGGGCCCCGTACTCGTACTCGTCGCGGTCGGAGCGATCGCCTGGATGCTGCTCGCCGTGCCGGTTCGCCGCCGGCAGCGCCAGCACGCGGCGATGCAGGATGCGATCGAGGAGGGGGACGAGATCATCACAGCGGGAGGCATCCACGCCGTCGTCCGCGAGGCGGCCGAGAGCGAGCTGCGTGTCGAGGTCGCCCCGGGGGTGGTCGTCACCCTCGATCGCCGGGCGGTGGCGGCGGTCGCCGAGTATCTGCCGCCCGAGGCGGGCGCGGCCGCCCTGGAGCTGCCGCAAGATGCTGAAGATGCGTCAGCTGAAGAGGAATGACGCTCTGACGAGCTAACCTGTCTTGAGCTTGGCCTCGCGCCGCTCGCATCTGACGCTGATCTTCCTGGTCGTCGCCGCACTCGTCGGCGTCGGCCTGCTCGGCGTGCCGAGCTCGCCCTTCCACCGCTCGCTGAAGCAGGGCCTCGACCTCCAGGGCGGCCTCGAGGTCGTCCTGCAGGCAGAGCCGAAGAAGGGCGAGACGATCACCTCGGCCGAGATGGACAACGCGATCTCGATCATGCGCACCCGCGTCGACAAGCTCGGCGTCTCCGAGCCCGTGATCACGAAGCAGGGCACGAACCAGATCGTGATCGAGCTTCCGGCCGTCCACGACGCGACGCAGGCCGCGAAGATCATCGGCCAGACCGCGCAGCTCGAGCTCTACGACCTCACCCCCTCGCTCCTCGGCCCGTCGATCGACGCCAGCGAGAACCCGGTCCCGAACACGAACCTCTTCGACCTGCTCGGCCTCGTCCAGGCCGGCCAGAAGGGCACGCCGTCCGGGTACTACCTCTTCAGCTCTCGCGCGAAGAAGCTGATTGCAGGCCCGGACCAGACGCTGGCAGCCCTGAAGCACGACCCGGTCGTGCTCAAGCTGTCCCCGGTCAAGCCCAAGACGGTCACCGTGAAGACGAAGGCCAAGAAGGCGACGAAGGGGCACAAGGCCGTCAAGGCGAGCACGACGAGGAAGGTGCTCCCGCCCGGGAAGACGAGCCCGGGCTTCCCGACCGGATATCAGGTGCTGACCGTGCCGGCGACCGCCGTCGTGATCAGCTGCGACGCGACCGTCGCCGCCGTCTGCCCAGGGCTCTCGGTTGCTCCCGCACCCGGCGTCACCTACTACTACCTCTTCAAGCACGGCACGATCCCGGGCGACTCCGAGAACCCCTACCCGCAGATGACCGGAAAGGATCTCAAGCTCTCGGGAACGCAGGCCGACGTCGATCCGAACGGCGGCGGGCCGATCGTGACGATGCAGTTCACGGGCCAGGGGAACAAGTTGTTCCACCAGATCACGCGTGAGGAGGCGCAGCGCGGGCAGGCGCTCGGGAACGACGACTTCCAGAGCTTCGCGATCGTGCTCGACGACCAGATCTACTCGTTCCCGACGATCGACTACACGAAGTTCGCGGACGGGATCGACCCGACGGGGACCGGCGCCGAGATCACGGGCCTGCAGTCGCAGAGCGAGGCCAACCACCTCGCGCTCGTGCTCCAGACCGGCGCCCTGCCCGTCAGGTTCAAGACCGTCGAGCGCTCGGACGTCTCGGCGACGCTCGGCAAGGACTCGCTCCGCCAGGCGCGGAACGCCGCGATCGCCGGCCTGATCATCGTCGCGCTCTTCCTGCTCCTGCTCTACCGCTTCCTCGGCGTCGTCGCGGTCGTCGGCCTCGCGATCTACTCGGCGCTGATGTACGGCGCGATCCTGCTCCTGGGCGTCACCCTCACCCTCCCCGGCTTTGCCGGCCTGATCCTGACGATCGGCGTGGCCGCCGACGCGAACGTCGTCATCTTCGAACGGATCAAGGAGGAGGCGCGAGCTGGGCGATCGGTGCGCGCGTCGATCGCCGCGGGCTACGCGAAGGGCTTCCGGACGATCGTCGACGCGAACGTCGTCACCGCGATCGCCGCCCTGATCCTGTTCGCTGTCGCGACCGCCGAGGTCAAGGGCTTCGCGCTCATGCTCCTCATCGGCACCGTCGTCTCGCTGATCACGGCCGTCGCGGCGACGCGCGCGCTCCTCGGGCTGCTCGCCGGCTTCCGCTGGTTCCAGGATCCGCGCTTCATGGGCGCGAAGGCCGAGGACATCCCGGCCTGGCAGCGGATCGACGTCGTCACACGCCGCCGCCTCTACTTCATCCTCTCGATCGTCGCGGTCGCGCTGAGCGTCGCCGCGATCGCCTTCCAGGGCCTGAACCTCGGGATCGACTTCAAGGGCGGCGTCCAGGTCACCTTCACGACCCCGAAGGCGGTCACGCTGACCTCCGTCCGGAGCGAGACGAAGGTCGCGACCGGCCGCAGCGACGCGGTCGTCCAGGGCCGCGGGAAGCTCGTCGGCTCCGAGTCGTACTCGAGCTTCCAGATCCGGCTGAAGAAGCTCAAGTCGGGCCAGCAGGACACGCTCACGAACGACCTGATCAAGAGCTTCGACGCGAACCAGCCGAGCGTGAAGAACGTCTCGGCGAGCTTCAGCAAGCAGATCCTGAACGGCGCGATCCTCGCGATCATCGTCTCCTTCGCGCTGATCGCCGTCTACGTGACGATCCGGTACCGCTGGCGGTTCGCGATCCCGATCCTCCGAACCCTCGGAAACGACATCCCGATCGTGATGGGCGTCTACGCGATCTCCGGCCGGGAGGTGAGCGCCGACACCGTCGCGGCGATCCTGACCATCCTCGGCTACTCGGTCTACGACACGATCATCGTGTTCGACCGCGTCCGGGAGAACATGCGGTTGATGCCGAAGTCGAGCATCCCGACGATCGTCAACGTCTCGGTGTCGGAGGTCTTGAAGCGGTCGATCGTCACCTCGACGATCACGCTGCTCCCGATCGTCGCGCTGTTCATCTTCGGCGGCTCGACGCTGCGCGACTTCGCGTTCGCGATCATGGTCGGGATCGCCGTCGGCGCCGTCTCCACGATCTTCATCGCGACGCCGATCCTCTCGACGCTCCTCGAGCGCGACCCCGAGTACGCGGGTCGCCGGGGCGAGGCGTTCGACGCGAAGGTCCGCGCCAAGGTCCTCCGGGCTGCCGAGCGGGCCGCCGCCGACGAGCCGACCCCGACGGTCATCGGCGAGCTCGAGGAAGCCATGTCGGAGCTCGGGCATCCCCTCTCCGGAGAGGGGACGGAGTCCGAGGAGGCAAAACGCGCGCGCCGGCGCCAGCGCCGCCAGTCGAGGCCGCATGGACGACCCCGGTAACGACCTCTACGGCGAGCGCGACCCGCTCGACCGGCTGCTGTCGCTGCTCGGCCCCAAGCTCGACGAGCTCCGCTCGCTCCTCGACGACGCGACGTCCCGGTGGCGCGGCGACGCGGTGCGCGTGGGCGAGGGCACGCGCCAACGGCTCAACTCCCTCTTCTACGAGCTCGGCCTGATCACCCGGGACGACTGGGACGAGCTCGATCTCCGCGTCGCCCAGCTCGAGCATCGCGTCCGGCTGCTCGAGCAGAAGGCCGACGCCGGCGACGCCGCGCCTTAAATTCCGTTCGAGTCCGGCCGAAAGCGCTGCTACCCTGGTTTACATGGAAGGCAATCCGGCCTTCCAGTGAGATCGCGTTACCTCTGTCGGCCTCGTTTGGCCCCAGCGCAGTAGGCGGCGGGATCTCGGCCGACAGAAGGAGCGATACCACATGACTGTTGACACCCTCACCGGGAGCTTCCGTGGGCTCGGCGTGTCCGATGCCGTCTGCGAGGTGCTCGATGCGAACGGGCTCGACGTGCCGTTCCCCGTTCAGACCGCGGCGATCCCCGAGGCGCTGCGCGGCGGCGACGTGCTCGCGAAGAGCCCGACGGGCTCCGGCAAGACGCTTGCATTCGCGATTCCGATCATCGAGCGGCTCGACCCCGGCTCCGATCGCGCCTCTGCGCTCATCCTCGTGCCCACGCGCGAGCTTGCCGCGCAGGTCACCGAGACGTTCGAGCTCATCGGACGTGCCCGCGGTATCCGCACCGCCTCGATCTACGGTGGCGTGCCGCTTCGCAAGCAGGCCCAGGATGCGCGCGGCGCGCAGGTGCTCGTCGCGACGCCGGGCCGGCTCACCGATCTCGTCGAGCGGAAGCTCGTCTCCCTCGACTCGGTCTCGGTGCTCGTGCTCGACGAGGCCGACCGGATGCTCGACATGGGCTTCAAGCCGCAGGTGGACAAGATCGTCCGCTGGCTCTCGAACGACCGGCAGACCATGTTCTTCTCCGCGACGCTCGACGGCGAGGTGGGCGAACTGGCTCGTCGCTACACCCGTTTCCCGTCGAAGTTCGAGTCGGACCTGCCGGAGGAGCGGCGCTCGGGCGACGTCAATCACAAGTTCGTCCCGGTCACGCCCGAGAACAAGGTGCAGACGCTGATCGAGCTGCTCCCGGACGACGGCGGGCTCACGCTCGTGTTCGTCCGCACGAAGGCGGGCGCCGACCGGCTCGTCGAGAAGCTCCGCCGTCACGACATCGAATCGGTGGCGATCCACGGCGACAAGGCGCAGGCGCAGCGCGAGCGTGCGCTCGCGCACTTCGACTCCGGAAAGATCCGGACCCTCGTCGCAACCGACGTCGCGGCGCGCGGGCTCGACGTCGACGACATCACGCACGTGATCAACTTCGATCCGCCGGAGGAGCCGGCCGCCTACCAGCACCGCGTCGGGCGCACCGGCCGCGCCGGCCGCGGGGGCACCGGGATCACCCTCGTCCTGCCCGAGCAGCAGGCCGAGGTAAGCCGCGTCGCGCGGCTGCAGGGTCATGCCGAGAAGTTCGAGGAGTCGGGGATGAAGATGGCCCGGCCGCGCCTCCTCTACACTTCCCGTCGCGGACGTGGATCGAAGTGGTAGGTCACGAACAGCTCACCGCGAAGCAGGCGGAGGCGATCGAGGCCGAGCTCGCCGAGCTCGAGGGGCCGCGCCGCACCGAGGTGGTCGCGGCGATCAAGAAGGCCCGGGAGTTCGGCGATCTGTCGGAGAACTTCGAGTACCACGCCGCGAAGAACGAGCAGGGCCTGCTCGAGGCGCGCATCCGCTCGCTCCGGCACCGGCTCGAAGGCGCGGAGATCGTGGAGCAGGCGGCCGGCGGCTCGGTGGGGATCGGCTCGATCGTCGAGGTCGCGGACGAGGGCGGCGAGATGCTGACGATCGAGATCAGCGCAGCGGGTGGCCCCGGGACGGTCTCGCCGACCTCGCCGCTCGGATCGGCGCTGTTCGGCCACAAGGCAGGCGACACCGTCGACGTCCAGGCGCCGCGCGGCGCCTGGAAGGCCACGATCCGCACGATCCGCTAGCCGCCCGGCGACTACGATCGCCGCGTGGCGATCGAGGGGAAGACCGAGCTCGAACGGCTCGTCGCGAGGTCGCGTCTGATCGGCTCCGATCCGGCGCTCGTGCTCCACGGCGGCGGGAACACCTCGACGAAGCTCGTCGAGACGGACCACCTCGGGCGCGACCGGTGCGTGCTCCGGATCAAGGGCAGCGGCTCGGATCTGCGGACGGCCGGTGTCTCCGACTTTCCGGGCCTGTGGCTCGACGACCTCCTGCCGCTTCGTGCGCGGGAGGCGATGAGCGACGAGGAGATGGTCGGCTACCTCGGGCGCTGCCTCGTGGAGCCGGACTCCGCGCGGCCGTCGATCGAGACGCTGCTGCATGCCTTCCTTCCCGCCGCGCACGTCGACCACGTCCACGCCGACGCGATCTGCGCGCTCGCGAACGCGCCTGATCCGTATGCGGCGGTTCGCGACGCGCTCGGGCCGGACGTCGCGGTCGTCGACTACGTGCGTCCCGGGTTCGAGCTCTCGTGCCGGGTGGCTGAGCTCGCGGGTGCCCGGGCGGTCGTGCTTGCCCACCACGGCCTCGTCACCTGGGGCGAAACGCACGAGGCGTCGTACTCGCTGACGCTGGAGCTCGTAGGCGCCGCAGCTGCCTACCTGGCCTCGACCGGGGACGGGGCCCGTGCCGGTGGCGGTGCCGCGGAGCCCGAGCCCGACGATGCCGGGCTCGTGCGCTTCCTCGTGCGACTGCGAGGGCAGCTGTCGGGCGAGTGCCGGCAGGTGCTCGCGACCTCGGCTGCTCAACGACGGATCGCCTGCCGCGCCGACGTCGAGAGGCTCGCGACGATGCGGAGCACCCCCGACCACATGCTCCGGATCGGAGCGCGGAGCTGCGTGGTCGGCGTCGGCGACGACCTCGGCTCGAAGGTCGGGGCGTTCGAGGCTGCGGCCACGGAGGCCTTCGACCGGAACGCCTCCGGCGAGGATCTGCAGAGCCCGTCGCCGAGGGTGTTCCTCGTTCCCGGGTTCGGCTGCATCGCCGCGGGCCCGGACAGCCGGGCCGCCAGGACCCGGCTCGAGATCGCCGCCCACTCGCACGAAGCCGTCGCAACGACGCTCGACCGCTTCGGCGATGCAAGCTGGCTCGACGAGAGGGAGGTATTCGACTTCGAGTACTGGCCGCTCGAGCTCTTCAAGCTCACCCTCGCTCCGCCGCCTGCCGAGCTCGCGGGGCAGATCACGGTCGTCACCGGAGCGGCCTCGGGCCTCGGACGGGACATCGCGCGAGACCTCGCCTCGCGCGGCGCGCATCTCGTCCTCGCAGACATCGACTCCGCCGGGCTCGAAGAGACGGCCGCCGGCCTCGCCGCCGCGGTCGCAGTCGCCGGCGACCTCACCGACGCGGCCGTCGTCGATCGCGTCGTGCGCACGGCCGTGTCGACCTTCGGCGGGCTCGACGCGGTCGTGCTCAACGCAGGCGTGGGCGCGACCGGAGCCCTCGACGCCGTCTCCGACGACGAGTGGCGCCGGAGCCTCGAGATCAACCTCACGGCGCACTTCCTGCTCACGAGGCGCGCGCTCCCTCTGCTTCGCGAGCAGGCAATTGGTGGCAGCCTCGTCTACGTCGCCTCGAAGAACGCATTCGCCCCGGGCGCGGGCTTCGGCCCGTACTCCGTTGCCAAGGCGGGGCTCGTGCAACTGATGCGGATCGCGGCGCTTGAGGGCGGGGCGGCGGGGATCCGCTCGAATGCCGTGAACCCGGATGCGATCTTCCGCGGCTCGAAGCTCTGGTCGGACGACCTCCGCCGGGAGCGCGCCGAGGCGCACGGAGTCGCGCTCGACGAGCTGGAGTCGTTCTACGCCGCGAGGAGCCTCCTCGGTCACGCGGTCACGGGC
>DASZLW010000058.1:0-6086 GCA_035552175.1 Gaiellaceae bacterium
CACCTACCCGTGTCTCCCGCTCGAGCGGAGGGGCGGGTGGTGCAGCCGGTCGAGCCGGCCGCACCATCCGGCGGATTGCCGCCCGGCTTGCACCTAGGTGCCGAGCGTCACGATCTCGCGTGCCCGGCTGCACGAGCTGGACGGTCCGGGCCGCACCGGCAACCCCGGACCGTCGAGGTCACGCCCCCGGCTCAGTCGACGCGTGTAACCGATCATCTAGGACTTCAGCGACGCCTCGTACATGTAGATCAGCTCGTCGCTGCGGGGCTTCCAGTTCAGGCGCTTGGAGACCCCGTACAGGTCGCGGTAGGCGAAGAGATAGATGAACGGCGGGTCGGCCTGGATCTGCCGCTGCGCGCTCGCGAGCGCCGCGTTCTCCTTCGCCGGGCTGAGCGTGTCGGCGGCGGCGTTGATCGCCTTGTCGACCGACTTGTTGCAGTACCAGGAGAAGCCCTTCGTCCCGCACTGGATCGCAACCTGCATCTCGTCGACGGGGTTGAAGAAGTTCTCGCCCCAACCTGCGAAGAAGGCGGCCGGGATCTTCCGTACCTGCGTGTCCTTCGCGAAGACGCCGAAGTCCACGATGTCGACCTTCGTGTCGACGCCCACCTTCCCCAGGTAACCCGCGACCGCCTGGGCCACCTCGGTTCCGAGCAGGTACCGGCCGGCCGGCACCATCACGGTCATCGAGAAGCCCTTCGGGTAGCCGGCCTTCGAGAGCAGTTGCTTGGCCTTCGTCGGGTTGTAGGCGAACGGCCGCACGCTCTTGTCGTAGCCCGTGAAGTAGGGCGGCACGATGTTGGCGGTGCGCAGCGCGTACCCGCCCATCACCTTGCTGATGATGGTGGGCACGTCGACTGCGTAGTTCAGCGCCTGGCGCACCAGCGGGCTCTTGAGCTGCGGCACGTCCAGGGTGTCCAGCCAGATCGAGGTGATGCGGTCGCTCGGGACGGACTCTGCGACCGCCTTCCCCGTCGACTCGGCCGCCTTGATGTCGGTCGGCGGGAGGTTGGAGATCACGTCGACGTCGCCCGCCTGGAGCGCTGCGAGCCGCGATGCGTCATCGGGCATGTCCTTGAAGATCACGTTCGCGATCTTCGGCGCGCCGCGGAAGTAGCTCGGATTCGCCTTCATCACGACCTGGTTGTTGCGATCCCACGTGACGAGGGTGTAGGGGCCGGTGCCGTCGGGCTTGGAGGCGAGCGCGTTCGGGTCCTTGGCGACGGAGTTCGTCGGGATCATCAGGAGAGCGGAGAGCCGCGCGTAGAGGAGCGGATCGGGCGTCTTCGTGATGATGTCGACCGTCGAGTCGTTGATGACCTTCGCCGACTTGAGCGAGGTGTACTGGTACGACGCGAGCGGCTGGGACTTCTCACCCGGGAGGGTGCCGAGGATCCGGTCGATGTTGTACTTCACCGTGGCGGCGTTGAAGAGCGAGCCGTCGGTGAAGTGCACGCCGGTCCGGAGCTTGAACTGGACGTCGGTCGAGCTGAGCACCTTCCAGCTCGTCGCGAGCACCGGATCCCACTTGGTCGCATTCTTCGTGTCCCGGATGATCAGCGGGTCATAGAGGTGACTGAGAACGTTGAACGTGGTCGTCTCTCGCTGCTGGTCCGGATCCATCGTCGTGGGATCCGCGCCCTGAGCGACGACCACGGTGTCGGCGGTCGCGAGCCGCACGCTGGAAGCGGCGCGCGAGGAGCCCGGCAGCGCAACGACCGCCGCCATGGCGAGGAGGAGCGGCGGGAGCAAGAACGCGAACGATCGGGACGGCTTCCTCGAATGCATCTCGTGCAACTCCCTTCGTTGGGTGGGCGATCCCCTGCTCGGAGGATCCGGCCTTACGTGCTCGTCGCTGTCGTCTGTGTCTGCGCGGCGATGACCTGCGCGATCTCCGTCGCCAGTCCCTGCGCCACCAGCTCGAGCAGTTCGTCGCCGGCCTCTGCGTTCGAGCCGGTCGGATCGCCGAGGATCCCGTTGGGGCTCTGGGTCTGGATCCCCTCGAGGAACGACTGCATCTGAGAGTGACCGATGTTCTCGGGCTTGTAGAAGTCGTCGTCGTGCCGTCCCGGCTCGGCCTTGTCCATCCGGACGAGCGACGGCTGGTCGTCCAGCATCATCGAGGTCTCGACGTACCCCGCATGGACTCCCGCGGCGCCGCGACTGATCCCGTTCCGGGCGACGAGGGCGTCCAGCCGCTCGGAATCGGTTGCGCTTCGCAGCGCGACGATCACCTCGCACCGGCCCTGCTGGGCGCGTGCGAGGATCGGCCCGTAGGCTCGAAGTGTGTCTGCGTTCCCGCCGTGCGACGGAAAGATCACGATCCGTTCGAAGCCCTGACGAGCGAGGCTGTCGCAGTAGTCGTGGAGGAGCGAGACGAAGGTCTCGATCCGGAGCGTGAACGAGCCCGGAAAGTGCATGTGGTGCTCCGAAAGGCCCGGCCGGAGCGTCGGCGCCACGAGCGCGTTGCCGGCGATCCGCGCGGCGCGTACGGCGATCGCCGTGCCGAGGTAGGTGTCCGTCCCGGTCGGCAGATGCGGCCCGTGCTGCTCGACCGCGCCGCAGGCGAGGATCGCCGTCCGCTTTCCCTCCGCCATCGCCTGGCGCACCTCCGGCCAGGTCATCCTCTCCAGCAGCACTTCCTCTGACATGACTGCACCCCCCCGGTACTTGCCTGCCGCGACGACATAGATATCCCATCCGTGGCGGAGGCGCAAGTCACTCAGTTATCCTCGGGACATGCTCGGGGGGCGACGCTCGCTGGGTCCTGCGCCGACGGGCGCAAAGGGCGCTACCGGAGAATGAGCCTCCTCGCGGTCGAGGACCTGCGGACGTGGTTCTCGGGCCGGGACGGCATCGTCCAGGCGGTCGATGGCGTCAGCTTCGAGGTCGCCGCGGGGCGAACGCTGGGAATCGTCGGCGAGTCCGGATGCGGCAAGTCGGTGACCGCGCTCTCGATCATGCGGCTCCTTCCCCGATCGGCGACGATCGTCTCCGGAAGCGTCCGGTTCGGCGATCGCGACGTGCTGGCGCTCAACCAGCGTGAGCTCGAGGATCTGCGCGGGCGTGAGCTCGCGATGATCTTCCAGGACCCGATGTCGTCGCTCAATCCGACCCTGACGATCGGCGCGCAGGTCGCCGAACCGCTGCAGCGCCACCTCGGCCTCTCCGGCCGCGAGGCCCGCCGGCGCGCGGTCGAGCTGCTCGAGGAGGTGCAGATCGACAGGGCGGCGGCGCGGCTCGACGACTATCCGCACCGATACTCGGGCGGGATGTGCCAGCGGGTGATGATCGCCATAGCGATCGCATGCCGCCCGCGGCTGCTCATCGCCGACGAGCCGACGACCGCGCTCGACGTGACCGTGCAGGCGGGCGTGCTCGATCTCCTCCACGACCTCCAGCAGGAGCACGAGATGGCGCTGGTCCTGATCACGCACGACATGGGCGTGATCGCGGAGATGGCGGACGACGTCATCGTCATGTACGCCGGCCAGGTCGTCGAGGAAGCATCGACACTCGAGCTGTTCGACCATCCGGAGCATCCCTACACGGAGGCACTCCTGGGCGCGCTGCCCCAGCTCGACGGGAAGAAGGGCGACCGGCGGCGCCTCCCGGCGATCGCGGGACGCCCGCCGAGCCTGATCGACCCCGCACCCGTGTGCAGGTTCGCCCCGCGGTGCCCGCACGCCTCGCTCGACGACGCTTGCCGGTCATCGATGCCGGATCTGCGAGCTATCCGTCCGGGACATCGGGTCCGAAGCGCGCACCCGCGCAGCGAGCGCGCCCCCACGCAGGGCACGCCTGTCGGGCCGGTCAGGTGACCGAACCGCCCCTGCTCGAGGTCGAGCACCTCTGCAAGCACTTCCGTCTCGCCCGCGGGCGCCTGGGCGGCAGCGCCGAGCCGATCCGCGCCGTCGACGACGTGAGCTTCGAGGTCCGGACGGGTGAGACGCTCGGCCTCGTCGGGGAGTCCGGGAGCGGCAAGTCGACGACCGGGTACACGATCCTCCAGCTCCTCAGGCCGACGAGCGGCTCGGTGAGCTTCGAGGGGCGCGAGCTGACGACGCTCCGCGGGTCGGCGCTCCGCGAGGTCCGGCGCGACATGCAGATCATCTTCCAGGACCCCTACTCCTCGCTCGACCCGCGGATGACGGTCGCGCAGATCGTCGCCGAGCCGCTGCGCGCGCACCGTGTCGGCGATCGCACCTCGCAGCGGGCGCGTGTCCAGGAACTGCTCGAGCTCGTCGGATTCGACCCGGGACACGCGGCGCGGTACCCGCACGAGTTCTCGGGCGGCCAGCGGCAGCGTGTGGGAATCGCGCGCGCGCTCGCGCTCTCGCCGAAGCTCCTGATCTGCGACGAGCCCGTGTCGGCGCTCGACGTCTCGATCCAGGCGCAGATCCTGAATCTGCTGAACGACCTCCAGCAGTCTCTCGGGCTCACCTACCTCTTCATCGCGCACGATCTGGCGGTCGTCCGCCTGATGAGCGACCGCATCGCGGTCATGCAGTCAGGGCGGATCGTCGAGGCCGGCGAGGCCGACGCCGTCTACGAGCACCCGCGGCACCCGTACACACAGGCTCTGCTCGCCGCGGTCCCGGTCCCCGACCCGCGGCTCATGCAGACCCGCCGCGAGCAGCGACGCGCGGCCCGGGTCACCGCGACCTGACGGTCTTCCCGACGTTTCGTGCGAGCGGCGATGGTTGGCCGCCGACCACCTCGGGAACGCGAACGGATCTCGATCCTGCCGTCCCTGCCGCGCCGTCTCTGGCGGTCGCAGCTCGGGTTCGCTTCCTGACCTCGCGCGAGATGAGGCGTGAGGCGGCGATCGTGTCCGCCGCCCCACGCCCTGCCGATCGCGTCAGGCCTCGCAGCGCTTGACGAGCTGCGCTGGTTGCGCCCGCGTCTTGTGGCCGGCCCGCTGCATGATCGGCGGCACCTCCGGGTCCGAGACGAAGCTCTGCCACCCCTGCTCGTCCCAGTCGAAGATCACCCAGACCCGGTCCTCCTCGGCGGGGTCGCGGAAGACGGTCGCACCCTTCGAGCCGTGCTCCTTGCGCTTCTCGGCGCCCTCCGTCGAGAAGATGTCCAGAAAGCGGTCGAGGTCTTCGACCTGCGTCGTTGCGAGAAGCATCTCGTTCTCCCTTCGGTTTCCGTGTTTGTGGTGGACGGCGTCAGCGGGCGAGGGCCGGCGACTCGACCAGGCGCTCCTGCGGGTCGATCGCCCCGAGGTTCTCGACGATCTCGAATCGGCCGCTTCGCGCCTGCGCGATGTACATGTTCAGACGTAGGTGGTGCTGTCCCGGCACCATCGCCGCCGGTCCCCCGGGGCCCTCGGCGAGCTCCGCGTGGTCGAGAGCCCGGATCACGTCGTCCTGGTCGAGCGAGCCGGCCTCGGCCACGGCGGCGGCCCAGAGCCGCAGCGCGCGGTAGAGGCCCGAGCAAGCGCCGCCGCCGGTGAACTTCGCGTCGCCGGGATAGAGCGCGTCGTACTGCTCGAGGAGCTTGCGGCTGAACGGGTCTTCGACCGCCTGGTAGTAGTCGAGGCAGCCGTACAACCCTTCGACGTGGAGCGCAGGCACCAGGTTGATGAAGTTCTCGTCGAAGTAGGTGCAGACGATGTGGCCGCCGCGCCGCGTGAAGCCGGATTCGTACAACTCGGCGAAGAACGGCGTCACTCCGGGGGGCACGATGGTGTTGAACACGACGTCGGCGCCGCTCGCGTTGATCCTCTCGACGGCCTCTCGATAGTCCATGTGGTCGAGCGGGTGGTATTCCTCGCCGACGATCGAGCCGCCTTCTGCCTCCACGACCTCCTTGACGCGCGCGTTCAGGACGTGCGGCCAGATGTAGTCGGCGGAGGGCAGGTAGAAGGTCTTCGCGCCGGTCTCCCGCATCAGCCACGGGATCAGCGGATCGACCTGCTGTGCCGGGACCGGGCCGGTGCAGAAGATCAGCGGGTCGGCCTCCTGCCCCTCGTACTGCTCCGGGTAGATGTAGAGCGTCTTTCCCTCGACGACGACCGGCTGCTTGATCGCCTGCCTCGTCGAGCTGAAGATGCCGCCGAAGACGACGTCGACCCGATC
>DASZLW010000059.1:0-2601 GCA_035552175.1 Gaiellaceae bacterium
CGCCCTCGCGGCGGGCGCATGCGACGGTCTCGGCGCGGGCGACAACGCGAAGGCGGCGCTGATCACCCGCGGCCTCGCCGAGATCGCGCGACTCGGTGTCGCCGCGGACGCCGATTTTGAGACCTTCTACGGCCTCGCCGGCATGGGAGATCTCGTCGCGACGTGCTGGCACCCGACCGGACGCAATCGCCGGGCCGGCGAGCTGATCGCGCGCGGACGCTCACCCGAGCAGGCGGCGGCGGAGATCGGCCAGGTCGTCGAGGGATTGACGACGGCGCCCGTCGTCCGTGACCTCTCGCGCCGTCTCGGCGTCGAGCTGCCGATCACCGAGACGGTCTGCTCGGTGCTCGAGGGCAGCTCGCTCCGGGAGCTCGCCGCCGGCCTGATGGGTCGCCGGCCGACGGATGAGTAGCGACGGCGTCGGCTCGCGCCGCTAGGGTTCCCGGATCGCTGCTCGCTCGTTCTCCTTCACCTCCGAGTCGGTCACGGAGGGCCATCCGGACAAGGTCGCAGACCAGGTCTCGGACTCGGTTCTCGACGCCGTGCTCACCGACGACCCGCAGGGGCGCGTCGCCTGCGAGACCCTCGTCACCACCGGGCTCGTCGTCGTGGCGGGCGAGATCACGACGAACACCTACGTCGACATCCCGCGCCTCGTCCGCAACCGCGTGGCCGAGATCGGGTACACGCGTGCCAAGTACGGGTTCGACGCGGAGACCTGCGGCGTCATCGTCGCGCTCGACGAGCAGTCGCCCGATATCGCCCAGGGGGTCGACGAGGCCTTCGAGGTGCAGCACGACGCGAGCGACACCGACCCACTGGATCGCGTCGGCGCCGGAGACCAGGGATTCATGTTCGGGTACGCGACGAACGAGACGCCGGAGCTGATGCCGATGCCGATCATGCTCGCGCACCGGCTCGCGAAGGAGCTCGCGAACGTCCGCAAGCGCGGGATCGTCCCGTACCTGCGTCCCGACGGGAAGACGCAGGTGACGATCCGCTACGACATCGACGAGCACGGCCACCAGAAGCCGGTCGAGATCGAGCGGCTCCTCATCTCCACCCAGCATCGCGAGGGCCTGCAGCCGGAGACGATCAAATCCGACCTGATCGACAACGTCATCGGCCCGGTGCTCCCGGCCGGGCTCTACGACGAGAAGCGCCTCGGCGAACCGGGTTTCCTCTTCGTCAACCCGACCGGCAAGTTCGTCGTCGGCGGTCCCATGGGCGACGCCGGCCTGACCGGCCGGAAGATCGTGATCGACACCTACGGCGGCTCGATCCCGCACGGCGGCGGCGCCTTCTCGGGAAAGGATCCGACCAAGGTCGACCGTTCGGCCGCCTACGCCACGCGGTACGTGGCGAAGAACGTCGTCGCGGCCGGCCTCGCCGATCGCTGCCAGATCCAGGTCGCCTACGCGATCGGCGTCGCGCACCCGCTCTCGGTCTACGTCGACTGCTTCGGGACGCAGAAGGTCGACATCGCGCTGATCGAGAAGCTCGTCGGCGAGCACTTCGACCTGCGCCCGGCGGCGATCGTCCGGGATCTCGACCTGCGCCGCCCGATCTACACGAAAACCGCCGCGTACGGCCATTTCGGCCGCGACGATGCGGACTTCACGTGGGAGGCGACAGACAAGGCCGAGGCGCTCGCGGCCGCGGCCGGGCTTGCGGCGCCCGCCGCCGTCTCGTAGCGCACTCCGCGGCGCAGCTAGATCAGGGGACGGACGAACAACCCGGCTGCCGCCTTCGCGGGCACCGAGCGCTCCTCGCCGTCGACGCGCACCGTGAGCTGGCCGGTCGACGGGCGGGACGACTGGACCTCGACGGTCGCGCCGGGGACGAGGCCCTCGTCGTAGAACCAGTGGAGGAGGTCGCCGTCGTGCTCGGCGAGCCGGACGATCGTCGCCCGCGCGCCGGCGACGAGCGCCGACAGCGGCTCGAGCTCGCGGTTCTCGGTCTGCTCGAACACCGTGTCGATCGGCCAGCCGTGCGGGCAGCGCTCCGGGTTTCCGAGCTTCACGCGGATCCGGTCGACCATGTCCTCCGTGAACGTGTCGCCGAGCTCGTCCGCGTGGATGTGCGCCTCCCCGGGCGTGTAGCCCATGAAGTCGGTGAGAAGCCGCTCGATGATCCGGTGCTTGCTCACGGCCCGCTCGGCGCGTTCCCGGCCCGGGCCGGTGAGGATCGCCTCCTTGCGCTCGCCGCGCTCGACGAGGCCCTCGGCCTCGAGGCGCTTCAGCATCTCTCCGGCCGAGGCTCGCGAGACGCCGAGCATCTCGGCAACGCGCGACGACAGCGTCGGATGGCTGCCGTGCTGCGGGTGGTACTCCCCGATCGGGAACGCCAGGAAGTAGATCGTCTCCAGGTACTCGTCGACGGAGTGCTTCTGCGTCATCAGGGCTAACGATGCCGGTAGGCGGCGCTCTCGGAGCGGACGAGCGCCACGAGCTGGGGGAGAACGACCGTCATGTCGGCCTCGTGCAGCCCGTGTGGGGCCCCATCGACCTCCCGAGCCGCCGGCCGCTCGTCGCCGGGATGGCGCACGCGAGCGACGAGCAGCCAGGAGCGGCTTCCCTGCCGGACGCACTGCGCTGTGTA
>DASZLW010000060.1:0-11286 GCA_035552175.1 Gaiellaceae bacterium
GTTCCATTCCTTGCAGGCGACCTCGCACGCCTTGCAGCCGATGCAGATCGAGGTGTCGGTGAAGAACCCGACACGCTCCTTCGCCTCGTTGCCGTAGCCCGCGTCGAGGGTCTCCATCAGCCGCCTCCCTCACCGTTGCGCCCCGCGCCGGCTCGCTCGCGGATCCGCCTGACGAACTCCGGGAGCGCAGCCCCGCGCGGGCGCCTCCCCGGGCGGATGTCGCAGGTGAAGCCCTTGACCTCCTGGATGTGCACGTTCGGGTCGAGCGTGATGCCGCTGAGATCGTTGACGCTGTCTCCCCGGGAGAGCCCCCGCCAGCCCCAGTGGTAGGGCAGCCCGACCTGGTGTGTGCGCCGGCCCTCGACGGTGAGCGGCTTCATGCGGTGGGTCACGAGGACGCGCGCCTCGATCGCCGTCCGCGCGGTCACGATGGTCGCCCAGCCCTTGTGCTCGAGGCCCCGGAGCCGTGCGAGCTCCGGGTGCACCTCGACGAACATCTCCGGCTGGAGCTCTGCGAGGTACGGCACGGTGCGGCTCATCCCGCCGGCGGTGTGGTGCTCGGTGAGGCGGTAGGTCGTGACGACGAACGGGTACACGTCGTCGCCGTCCTCGCCCACCGACGGGTTGCGCGGGTTCTCGGGTCGCTCGAAGCGCTGGCGGGCCGGGTTCGAAGCCTGCCGGTAGAGCGGGTTGCGGAACGGCGTCTCGTTCGGCTCGTAGTGCGCCGGCAGGGGGCCGTCGACGAGCCCCTGCGGGGCGTACAGCCAGCCTCGCCCGTCTGCCTGCATGATGAACGGGTGGTCTCCGGCGATCCCGTCGGGACCCACGGCGTCCTCGGCGGGTTTGTAGTCGGGCCGTTTGTTCTCGTCGAAGTCGGGAACATCGACGCCGGTCCATTTCGCATCCGACTCGTCCCACCACACGTACCGCTTTCGCTCCGACCAGGGGTTCCCGTCGAGATCGGCCGAGGCGCGGTTGTAGAGGATCCGCCGGTTCGCGGGCCACGCCCACGCCCACTCGGGCGCCGTGTAGGCCTCCTGCTCCCAGCGTGGCTTCTTCCGGGCAGCCTGGTTGACCTCGTCGGCCCGCACGCCGCAGTAGATCCAGCAGCCGCAGCTCGTCGAGCCGTCGTCCTTCAGCGCCTTGTAGCTCGAGAGCGCCTCGCCCTCGGCGTCCCAGCCGTTGATCTCCGCCAGCACGGCGTCGGCGCTCGGCTCCTCGATCGGGCCCTGAACCGGGTAGTGCCACGTGAGCTCCTGCACGGGCACGTCCCGCTCGTCGGTCGAGTCCGCGAGCTTCTTCTTGATCGCCCGGCCGAGGTGGTAGTAGAACCAGAGCTCGGAGCGCGCGTCGCCCTTCGCCTCGACCGCCTTGTGATGCCACTGGATCAGCCGCTGGGTGTTCGTGAAGGAACCGTCCTTCTCGACGTGGGCGCTCGCGGGCAGGAAGAACACCTCCGTTCCGATCTCCTCGGTCTTCAGCTCGCCCGTCTCGATCTCCGGCCCGTCGAGCCAGAACGAGGACGACTCGATGTCGACGAGATCGCGGACGACGAGCCAGTCGAGCTTCGCCATCGCGAGCCGGTGCAGCTTCGAGTGCGACGAGCCGACAGCCGGGTTCTCGCCGGCGACGATGAAGCCCTTGACCGAGCCGTCGAACATGTCGAAGACGCACTTGTAGATCGAGTTGTCCTGATCGATCCGCGGGAGGTAGTCGAAGCAGAACTCGTTCTCGGGGGTCGCATGGTCGCCCCAGTAGGCCTTGAGGAGGCTGACGGCGTAGCTTCCGAACTTGTTCCACCACCCGAGCTTCGAGGTGTTCGACTCGATGTAGTGGGCGAGGTCGTCGTAGGCGCCTACGTGGGGCATGGTGAGGTAGCCCGGCAGGATGTCGTAGAGGGTCGGGATGTCCGTCGATCCCTGGATCGAGGCGTGACCTCGCAGCGCGAGGATGCCCCCGCCCGGCCGGCCGATGTTCCCGAGCAGGAGCTGGACGATCGAGGCGGTGCGGATGAGCTGGACGCCGACCGTGTGCTGGGTCCATCCGACCGCGTAGCAGAAAGCGCTCGTCCGCTCCCGGCCCGAGTTCTCGCAGAGCGCCTCCGCGACGGACAGGAACTCCTCTTCGGTGCAGCCGCACGCCTCGGCGACGAACTCGGGCGTGTAGCGGGCGAAGTGACGCTTCAGGACCTGGAAGACGCACCGCGGGTGCTCGAGCGTCGGGTCCTCGTGGGGTGCCTCGCCGCCGCTCATCCCGGCCCCGCCTCCGCCGTGACCGACCGCGTGGCCCTTGACCTTCGTGAACCCCTTCTCCCGACCGCCGGCGGCCGCGTGGAGATCGATGCCCTCGTACTGCCAGCTCTCGGGATCGTATTCCGCCGACTCGGGGTCCCAGCCCGAGAAGATCCCGTCCAGATCCTCGGTGTCCCGGAAATCCTCGCGGAGGATCATCGGGGCGTTCGTGTAGTGGACGACGTACTCGCGGAAGTACCGCTCGTTCTCGAGGATGTAGTTGACGAGCCCACCGAGGAACGCGATGTCGGAGCCCGCGCGGACGCCGACGTACTGCGTCGCGAGGGCGCTCGTCCGCGTGAAGCGGGGATCGATGTGGATCACCCTTGCGCCGCGCTCGCGAGCCTCGACCACCCACTGGAACCCGACCGGGTGGTTCTCGGCCATGTTCGAGCCCATGATCACGATGCAGTCCGAATTGGCGAGATCCTGCTGGAATGTCGTCGCCCCGCCTCGTCCGAACGAGGTCCCCAGACCGGGGACCGTGGAGCTGTGTCATATTCGAGCCTGATTCTCGACCTGAACCACTCCGAGGGCGGTCATCAGCTTCTTGATCAGGTAGTTCTCCTCGTTGTCGAGCGTGGCGCCGCCGAGGTTCGCGATGCCGAGGGTCCGCCGCGTGACGTTGCCGTCGTCGTCGCGGGCCTGCCAGGTCTCTGCGCGCGTCGCGACCACCCGGTCGGCGATCATGTCCATCGCCTGGTCGAGCGGGAGCTCCTCCCAGCCCGCGGCGTAGGGACGCCGGTACTTGACCTTCAGCTCCCGGAGCGGGCTCTTGACGTAGCCGAGCGACGCCGAGCCCTTCGGGCAGAGACGGCCGCGGGAGATCGGGCTCGCGGGGTCGCCTTCGATCTGGACGACCTCGCCGGCCTTGCTGTAGACGAGCTGGCCGCACCCGACCGCACAGTAGGGGCACACCGACTGGGTGACCGCCTCCGCCTCGTCGATCCGGGCGCGCAGCTTGCGCGTCCGCTCGGAGCGGGCCGCGCGCCCGAGAGCATGCGGGTCTCCGCCGCGTAACTGCCGCAGGAGCGGCCAGGCATCGAGCGGTTTCAGCAAGACGGGCCGTCCGGGCACGGCCATGACGGCCGGAAACGGGATCGATCGTGGTCGATCCCGTTCCCGGCCGAGCCGATGTCGGTGTGCACCGCCGCTCTTGCCGCCGGCGTCATTGGCCGTGCTTCACTCCCGGCTCGGCCCAGGCGAGCTCGATCGGGTTCGGAAGCTGCTCGGGCGGCACGTTCGCGTCGGGCGCGCGCTTGCCGAGCGGCAGAAGCACCCGGCCTGCCGCCGAGGCGAGCATCATCGCGCTTGCGACGTAGAAGGCGAGCGCCGCCGAGACGACGAAGACGTACCCGGCGATCTCGGTCCAGTGCCCGCTACCCGAGACGAATCCCGCGGCCGCGCAACCGCTTCCCGCCGCGAGCGCCGTCAGGACGGCACAGAGGCCGAAGTTGCCCTCGAAGATCACCGCGATCGCTCCCATCGCCGTGATCGCCCCGAGTGCGATGAACCAGAATCCGAGCTCAGGGAACTTCGGCGTCGGCTCGACGAGCACGTGCGTGGAGAACAACAGGTTGAGGATCCCGAATGCGATCCAGAACGAGCCCCACATCCCGTGCATCGCCGTCGCGACCGCGTCGCGCGCCCGGTAGCCCCACATCCCTGCGAGGAACTGTGCGACGCCTCCGAAGATCGCGGCGAACGGCCAGAGATAGGCGTTCGACGTCGCCGTCCCGTACCACCCCGCCATGTGGGAGGCGATGACGAACGTTGCACCCGCGAAGCCGTACAGCCCGAGGATGCTCGGCGGCGCAATCGGCTGCAGGAACACTCGCGCCGCAAGGTCGTTCCCGTTTCGCGAAGAAACGCTTTCCACGTGCTGGACACGCATGATCGCGCTCATGGTCCCACTCCTCCTTCTCGATTCGACTCCCCACGTACCCGATCGAACGCCGAGGAAACCGAGATTTCGCTCCGCCCTCGGGCGGCAACCGCCGGTGGTTCAGCTGCCACCAGCGGGAAAGCGCACCCGTTCGCCGCCGGCGTAGACGTTCACCCGCCCGTTTCGCGCGAATCCGCACAGCGTGATCCGCTGCGCGGCTGCCAGCTCGACCGCGAGGCTCGAGGGTGCCCCGACCCCGACGAGGACGGGCACCCCGGCGCACGAGGCCTTCTGGACGAGCTCGAACGAGAGGCGCCCGCTGACACACAGGATCGAGCTCTCGAGCGGCAGCAGCCCTTCGCCGAACGCCCAGCCCACCACCTTGTCCAGGGCGTTGTGCCTACCGACGTCCTCGCGGACACAGCGGAGGGCCCCTTCTCGGTCGAAGAGGCCGGCAGCGTGCAGGCCTCCGGTGAGCTCGAAGGTCGGTTGCGCCTCGCTGAGGCGATCCGGAAGGGAGGCGAGGAGCGACGCGTCGACGTTCAGCAGTGACCTTGAGGGAGGTGCCGTCACGGCGACCGCGTCGAGGGCGCCCTTCCCGCAGACTCCGCACGAGGAGGACGTGTAGAAGTGCCGCTTCAGGCGGGCCGGATCGAAGTTCCGGACCTGGAGCTCCACGGCGTTCGCGGCGAAGTCGGCGGGAATCGAGGCCGAGACCGGCTCGAGCCCCTCCCCCACCGCGAACCCCAGCGCGAGCTCCTCGTCGTGGCCGGGTGTGCGCATCGTCACCGCCACCGGCTGCCCCGCGATCCTGAGCTCGAGAGGCTCCTCGACCGCAACGAGATCGAGCTCGTCGCCGCCCGGAACCCGCAGAACCCGGACGCTCGCGGTGGCATACGGCGCCAGATCAGACCTCGAGTTGACGTTCTGGAGCGTTTCGAGAGGCAGATCGACCCGGGTCACGGAGAGCTCCGCGAGCGCGTCCCGGAGCTTCAGCCTTCCCTCCGCAAGACGCCGTTCGAGCACGGGCAGCGCCGAGCGACGGTAGGCGCCGGGGAGCGGCCCGGTCTGGGCCACGGCGGCGTCGAACCCGTCGCATGCTTCGACAAGACGCCGGAGATCGTGAGCCGTCAGAGCCGGGCAGTCGACCGGAACGAGGAGGCAGAGGTCGGTCTCCGCCGCCTGCAGCCCGGCGACGATGCCGGCAAGCGCAGCACGAACCTCGGTGCCGTCGTCGAGGATCTCGAACGGAAGCTCGAGCCCGTCGGCTTGCTTGCCGACGGCGAGACGGCGGCCGCACGACTCGCCGAGCAGCTGCCAGGCACGGTCCGCGAGCGTCCTCCCTCCGATCCGTGCGAGCGCCTTCGGCGACCCGAACCGGGTGCTGTCGCCGCCGACGAGCAGGATCCCCGTGGCCTCGAGAGAGGCCGGCGGTTCCTGCAGCGGCGCCCGGAGCGAGTTCGCAGCAGGTTCCGGGGAGACGATCATCGCCCGGCCCCGTCGGCCTGAGGAAGCGACTGCCTACGGCGGCGGACGTCCTCGTCGGAACAGAATCCGAGCCCGCTCGCCTTCCGACAGAGCAGGCCGACGACGTCTCCCTGCTCCGTCGTCACCGCGAGGCGCCGCCGGCCGCGCCGGTGCATCAGCTCGAGGGCCTCCGACAGGCGCGCGTCGCGGCAGATCGTCCTACCGTCGAGAGATCCGATCGAGCACGCCGGGGTCTCGTCGGGCAATCCCGCGTCGAGGTCCTCGGACTCGATCGCGGCGAGCAGCTGCGCCCGCTCGACGACGAGCGCCATGTGGACGTGATCGTCGAGCAGGAAACGCCTGATCTCCCCCACCGTCGCCCGCCTGTCGTGGAGCGTCGGGAGCGAAAGCAGCACCGCGGCGACGCGGAGCTCGCCGCGGTCACAAGCTTCCGGCACAACCTGATGCGCCACGGTCGGACTGCCGGCCACGGTGTTGTCCTTCCCTCGATCCGCGAAACGACAAACCGACGCAGCACCGGGGAGCCGTGTTCCCGTTTTCCCCGCTCGCTCCACGGGTAGACCGGTGCCGGCGACGAACGCGCTCCTCCTCAGGGATCCCCGAAGCGCCGGCGTGTTCACGATGCTCCTGCCGATCCCTCACAGACGAACCACGGCGCTCGCAGCCGGCGCGCCGTGCGGACGCCTCGAGGCCCACGCCGCTCCGCGAGCCTGACGATGCCGCGGCTCCGCCACGTCGACTGCGCCGGGCCCGGAATGACACGCCGGCGGCAGGGCCGTGGCTTCAGCTACCTCGACGAGCAAGGAGTGCCGATCCGGGACGAGGAGGTCCTCGAGCGGATCGCGAGCCTTGCGATCCCGCCCGCCTGGCGCGACGTCTGGATCTGCCCGCAGGCAAACGGGCACCTCCAGGCCGTCGGCACGGACGACGCCGGCCGGCGCCAGTACCTCTACCACCCCGTCTGGCGCGCGCATCGAGACCGCGAGAAGTTCGAGAACATGCTCGCCTTCGGGCGCCGGCTGCCCACCGTCCGGAAATCGGTCCGCGGGCTCCTTCGGCGCGACGGGCTCTCGCGGGAGCGGGTGCTCGCCGGCGCGGTGGGGCTCCTCGACCGCGGGCTCTTCCGTGTCGGCAGCGAGGAGTACACGGACGAGAACGGCAGCTACGGCCTCGCGACGCTCGAACGGCGACACGTCGGGCTCACAGGCAAGTCGATCGTGTTCGACTACGAGGGGAAGACCGGCAAGCAGCAGACGCGAGAGGTCGTCGATCCGGCTCTCGTCCGCCTTGCGGGCGAGTTGATGCGCATCCGCCGCCGCGACCCGCGGTTCCTCGCCTACCGCCGCGGAGGCCGTCTCGTCGACGTTCGCGCCGGCGACATCAACGAGTTCGTGAAGGAGCTCGCCGGCAACGGTTTCTCCGCCAAGGACTTCCGCACGTGGCATGCGACCGTGCTGGCAGCGGTCTCGCTCGCGGTCGCGCACTCCTCCGAAGGCCCTTCACGGCGCAAGCGCGCGGTCGTCGAGGCGATCCGGGAGACCTCGGACTCCCTCGGAAACACGCCCGCAGTGTGCCGGGCCTCCTACATCGATCCTCGTGTATTCGATCGGTTCACGGCCGGGAACACCATCGCGAGAACGCTCACGCGCATCGGCTGGAGTCCGCCGAAGCCGCTGTCCGACGCCAAGCGGAACGAGCTCGAGCGGGCCGTGCTCGACCTCCTCGACGCGGGGTGAACCGCGACCGCGGGCAACCGTGGGCGCTGTTTCAGGCGCGGGCCTCCGGGTAGAGGCTTGGGCGTGAAGTACTTCTACGGGGCCGCACACGAGCAGTTCAGGCCGAGCGTCCTCCTCGACCACGCGCGTCGAGCGGAGGCGGCGGGCTTCGACGGGATCTCCTGCAGCGACCATTTTCAGCCGTGGTGGGAGCCCGGCGAGGCGGGGCACGCATGGATGTGGCTCGGCGCTGCCGCACAGGCGACGAGTCGCTGCCAGATCGGCCCGGCAGTCACCCCGGCGCTTGCCCGCTACCACCCCGCTCTCGTCGCCCAGGGCTTCGCGACGCTCGCGGAGATGTTCCCGGGCCGCGTCTTCCTCGCGATCGGCTCCGGAGAGTCGCTGAACGAGAGCCCGCTCGGGTTCGACTGGCCGGATGCCGCGGGACAGCTTGCAGCGCTCGAGGAAGCGCTCGTGATGGTGAGAAGGCTCTGGGCGGGAGAGACCGTGAGCGGTTCCGGCCGGTTCTTCCGCGCCAGGGACGCGAAGCTCCATACCCGACCCGAGCACGCCCCACCGCTGTACGTCTCGGCGTTCCATCCCGAAGCGGCGAAGGTGGCGGCGCGGTACGGCGACGGGCTGTGGACTCTGGCCGACCCCGACTCGGCGCCGGAGTTGATCGCCGTCTACCTGGCCCAGAGGGCCGAGGACGGGAGGGACGACGGCGAGATCATCCTGCAAGCCTCCGTTTCCTGGGGCGCCGACGACGATGCCGCCCTCGAAGGCGCCCGCGTCTGGAAAGGCGCACAGCCTCCCGAGTACTACGTAGACGACTGGCACGATCCCGAGGCGATGTACCGGCACGCCGAGGAGACGATCTCCGACGACGAGTTCCGCGAGAAGGTCGTGATCTCCTCCGACCCGGCGGAGCACGTGCGCCGAATCCGTGAGGTCGAAAGCCTCGGCGCGACAACGGTGGCGATCATGAACTGCTCGGGCTCGGATCCCGAGAGGGCGATCGAGATCTACGGCGAGCAGGTTCTGCCGGAGTTGCGCACGGGCGCCACGAGCGCCAGTGCCGCGCAGGCGCGTTAGGCGGGGCTTCCGCTCCGCGTCACGACTGCTCCTGTGCCTGCACGTCCGGTGGCCGCTCGGCCTCTCGTCGGATCCGCGCCACCTCGTCTCCTGCCTGGAGCTCGCGGCACGTGCGGTGGGCGATCAGCAAGACGAGCAGCGGGATCGCCCAGACGACGATGCGGTACACCTCGATCTGGGCCGTGTAGTCGAGGCCGAAGAGGACGTCGACGCGGTCGGCCGAGCCCGCCGCGAAGACCACGAAGACCCAGGCCACGGTGGCCGCCCCGATCGCGGTTCGCCAGGGATTGTCGCGCGGGCGCTGCAGCAGGTTGTGCGGCTCGCGGTCGTGGGCGAGCTTCCGCTCGAGCCACGGCCAGAGGAACAGCAGCGCGAAGACGACCGTCGGGAAGAGCACCCCTCCCCAGAACGGGTTCGGGATGAGGGTCCGGTGGTCGATCACGACGTCGAATCCGGGGACGAGGCGGAGCGCGCCGATCAGCCAGCCGAGATACCAGTCGGGCTGCGCGCCGTTCGTCGAGGCCCCGACGTGATAGGGCCCCCAGAGCCAGACAGGGTTGATCTGGACGAGGCCGCCGAGCAGGAACAGCACTCCGAACACGGCGAACATCAGCCCCAGCGAACGTGGCGCCTGCGCGGGGAAGGCGGGGAGTCCGACGATGCGCCGTTCGGTTGTCCTCGGCGATTCCCGGAACTGCGTGTGATGCCTGATCGTGACGAGCGCCAGATGGGCGGCGAGGAGGCCCCCGATCACGACCGGAAGGATCAGGACGTGGACGATGTAGAGGCGAGACCAGAAATCGGCCGCGCCCGGAAACGCTCCTCCCCAGACGAGCGCGCCGAGGTTCGCACCCACGAGCGGGATCGAGAGCAGGACGGAGTACCCGATCGCGAGGCCCATCCCGGAGAGGAGGTCGTCCGAGAGCGAGTACCCGGCATACCCCTCGATCAGCGAGAGGACGAGCATCGTCAGGCCGAGGTAGTAGGTCAGGCGCCGGGGCGACCGGAAGGCGCCGGTGAAGAAGATGCGGAACAGGTGGAGGACGATCGCGGCGACGAACACGTTCGCCGCCCAGTGGTGGGTCTGACGGATGAGGAGCCCGGCTCGGATCGAGAAGGAGATGTCGAGGACGGACTTGTAGGCCTTGCTCATCTCCTGGCCGTCGAGCGGGCCGTACGGGCCGTGGTAGTGGGTCGGAGCCGTCGAGTCCTGGAAGAAGAAGACGAGGTACACGCCCGTCGCGACGAGGACGATGAACGAGTAGAGAGCGACCTCGCCGAGCAGGAACGACCAGTGGTCGGGGAAGAGGTACCGCAGCGCCTTCTTCACGCGCGGCGCGGAGCCCGTGCTTCGATCGAGGGCGCGAACGGCGGCCCGGATCACGTGGGCCTCCGCGAGCGGACTCCCCACCACGACGGGCCGACCGGGCCGCTGAACGTTCCGGCGCCCCGGAGATCGCCGTCGGTGCCGACCTCGAGCGGAAGCTGGGGAAGCGGCCTTCCGGCGGGCCCGTAGAGCACGGCACCGCCGCGCGCAGGGTCGAACGTCGAGTAGTGGCACGGGCAGACGAGCGCCGGGCCCGGCTCGACCGCGGCGAAGGTCGGCTTCCGGTAGAGGGAGACGGCGCAGCCCGCATGGGTGCAGATCTTCGAGTAGGCCAGGACTCCGTGTGGCGCCCAGCCGTCGCGGCCTTCGGGGAGATGGATCTGGGAGACGGGTAGCCGCACGACGACGATCGGCGCCGCGAGCTGCTCGCGATCCGCGCCTTCCGGATAGGCGGTGTAGAAGTCGTTCTCGTCGATCTCGTCCAGCTTCAGCGGCTGCCCGTCGTCTCCGACGAGCCGGACGCCTCGCCTCCAGGGCGTCGACACGAACGACTCGAGATCGAACACGGGGCCGAACGAGACGATCGGCGCGATCAGGGCCGCACCGAGCCCCGCGCCGGCAACCGTCGCGGAAGCGACGACGAGGCGCTTGCGGGTGAAGCGCTCTCCGGCGGCGGTAACCGTCTCCACGATCTCCTCCTGGTCCGCCTCGTGCTCGACGGGCGCGTACTCGTCCTCGAGCTCCTCGTCGGACACGAGCCGCCGCGCGATCAGCAGGCAAGCCGCCGCGAGGAGGACGAAGGCGAGGCCGAGCGAGAGCCCCAGGTACTGCGTCGCGTCCGGGATGCGCTGCACCGCGTACACGACCACGAACCCGGAGGTGCACAGCCCGACGAGGAGCAGGAGCCCGATCACCCCGAGCTCCGCGCGGCTTCTATTCATGGCGCGCCCTGCGGCTCAGGGCGAGGCACGCGCCGACGAGGGCGGCGGTCGCCACGAGCCACGCGACCATTCCCTCGGGAACCGGGCCGATCCGTCCTATCGACCAGCCGCCGGCATCGTCCGGATGCCGCGTGTAGTCGATGTAGCGGACAAGCGAATCCACCTGCTCGTCGGAGAGCGCACGCGGCGAGAACGACGGCATCAGGTATGGGCCGATGCGAATCGCCTCGGCGATCTGGACGTTCGTTGCCTGGTCGAGCGGGGGCACACGCGCTCCCGTGACGAGGCCGCCTTCGGCTGCGATCTGATGGCAGCCGGCGCAGTGCTCGCCGAAGAGCTCGAAGCCCTTCGCGGCGGAGCCCTTCGCCGGGTCGGGAGCCGGGATCGCGGGTCCGTGCCCCAGCGAGGCGACGTAGCTCACGAGCCGGCGTATCTGCGTCTCCGAGAAGAGCACCTGGGAACGGGCGGGCTCCTCGTGGGGATTCGCGAGCGGCATGTAGCCGGTGCGCACGTAGAAGTCGGCCGCCAGGGCTCCCACACCCTG
>DASZLW010000061.1:0-3362 GCA_035552175.1 Gaiellaceae bacterium
AGCTGCGCCACCTCGGCCAGCTCGGAGGCGGGCACGCCGTCGACCGGCACGAACTCCGACGCCTGCCGGTTGCCGAGCGTGATCGTGCCCGTCTTGTCGAGCAGGAGCACGTCGACGTCGCCCGACGCCTCGACCGCGCGGCCCGACATCGCAAGCACGTTCCGTTGCACGAGCCGGTCCATCCCGGCGATCCCGATCGCCGAGAGCAGGGCGCCGATCGTGGTCGGGATCAGCGCGACGAGGAGCGCGATCAGCACGGTCTGCGAGAGCGAGGTGCCGGCGTAGATCGCATACGGCCGGAGCGTCACGACCGCGGCCACGAAAGTGATCGTGAGCCCGGCGAGCAGGATGTTGAGCGCGATCTCGTTCGGCGTCTTTCGGCGCTCCGCTCCCTCGACGAGCGCAATCATGCGGTCGAGGAACGACTTCCCTGGCTCCTGGGTGACACGGATCACGAGGTGGTCGGAGAGCAGCCGCGTGCCGCCGGTGACGGCCGAGCGGTCACCGCCGGCCTCGCGGATCACGGGAGCGGACTCGCCGGTGATCGCCGACTCGTCGACCGAACCGACGCCCTCGACGATCTCCCCGTCCGCCGGGATGACCTCGCCGGCGCTCACGAGCACCACGTCGTCGCGCTGGAGCTCGGCCGCCGGGACCTCGTCGATCGCGCCGCTCTCGAGGCGGCGGTGCGCGGTGGTCGTCGTGCGCGTGGAGCGGAGCGCGTTTGCCTGGGCTTTGCCGCGGCCTTCGGCGACCGCCTCGGCGAAGTTCGCGAACAGCACGGTCAACCAGAGCCACACCGCGATCACCGCCACGAACCAGAGCGAGCCGGTGTGGCCGCGCGCGAGGTCGAGGACGAAGATCCCGGTCGTGATCACGCTGCCGAGCTCGACGATGAACATCACCGGGTTGCGGAGCTGCAGCCGCGGGTCGAGCTTCGGGAACGAGTCCTTGACCGCCGAGACGACGATCTCCCGCGAGAAGATGCTCGTCGACTTCCGCCCCATTACCGCGCCGTTCCCTGCAGCGTGTCGAGCGCCAGGTTCAGCTCGAGCACGTTCACGCCCGGCTCGCCGAAGAAGCCCCAGGAGCGCCCCGTGGTGTTCGAGTGGATCAGGTGCTGCACCGTCGTCAACGGAAGATGGCGGGCTGCGGCCACCCGCGCCGCCTGGAGCGCGGCGTAGGCGGGTGAGATGTCGGGGTCGATCCCGGAGCCCGACGTGGTCACGGCGTCGACCGGGATGTCGTGGAGGGTGAGCCCCGGGTTGTACGGCCTTTCGAGCTTCAGGATCGCCCTGGCAGCCGTGGCGATGTTCTTCGCCAGGGTCGCGCTCGTGGGGCCGAGGTTCGCGAAGCTCGTTCCGGCGGCGTTGTAGCCGACGGCCGAGGGGCGCTCGTGGAAGTAGCGCGGCGCCGTGAACTCCTGGGCGGCCAGCTTCGAGCCGACGACTTTGCCGTCGACCTCGACCAGGCTCCCGCCCGCCTGGTCGGGAAAGGCGACCTGTGCGAACGCGGTCATCACGAGCGGGTAGCCGAAACCCAGCACCACCGTGATCACGACGATCGCGATCACCGAGCTGAGGACATTGCGCATCAGTGCATCAATCCTTCGACGATCGGTCCGAGAGTGAGAGCCGGGAAGATCATCAACCCGGCCGTGAGGGCGATCACGCCGACGAGCAGGAACACGAACGTCGCTCCGTCGGTGCGGAACGTCCCGGCAGATGCCGGCACGATCTTCTTCTTCGCGAGCGCGCCGCCGAGCGCGAGCGCTGCGAACATCGGCACGAAGCGGCCGAGCAGCATCGCGATCGTCCCGAAGTCGGCGCTGAAGTTGGTGAGCCCGAACCCGGCGAAGGCGCTGCCGTTGTTGTTGCCCATCGAGTCGTACGCGTAGAGCGTCTCGGTGAAGCCGTGGACGCCGCTGTTGTAAACGGAGGCAAGCCCGCTCTTCGTCACGATCGAGAGCGCGGCCAGGGCCAGCACCATCGTCGGGACGAAGAGGGCGCCGAGCGCGGCGAACTTGATCTCGCGCGCGTCGATCTTCTTCCCGAGCCACTCGGGGGTGCGCCCGACCATCAGCCCCGCGACGAAGACGGCGATGACGATGTAGAAGAACATCCCGTAGAGGCCGGAGCCGACGCCGCCGAAGATCACCTCGCCGAGGAAGAGGTTGACGAGGGGCACGGCTCCGCCCGCAGGCGTCATCGCGTCGAAGCCGGCATCGACCGACCCGTTCGAGGCGTCGCTCGTCGCGACCGTCCAGGTGGCGGTCGCGGCCTGGCCGAACCGGACCTCCTTGTCGGACATGTTCCCGCCGCTCGAGCCGTGACCCTGCACGATGTTCACGCCCGAGGCGCGGAGCACCTGCGACCCGTGCTGCTCGGCCGGCAGGTTGATCGCGATCGCGACCGCGAAGACGGCGAACATCGCCACGAACACCGCCCAGGCGTGGCGACGAGCCAGCACCGTCCGGCCGAACATGAACACCTGTGCGGCGGGGATCAGCAGGATCGCGAGCATCTCGACGAAGTTCGAGAGGCCCGTCGGGTTCTCGAACGGCACCGCGGAGTTCGAGTTGTAGAAGCCGCCTCCGTTCGTCCCGAGCTGCTTGATCGCGATCTGCGAGGCGACGGGGCCCCGCGCGATCTGCTGCTGGGCTCCCTGGAGCGTCGTCGCGGTGGCGTGGGCATGAAGAGTCTGGGGAACGCCCTGCCACGCGAGGATCACGGTCACGACGACCGCGAGCGGCAGGAGGACGTAGGAGACGGAGCGGTAGAGGTCGACCCAGAAGTTTCCGAGTGTGTCCGACGAGCGCCGAGAGATTCCGCGCACGACCGCGGCGAGCACGGCCATCCCGACCGCAGCAGACACGAAGTTCTGTACCGCGAGCCCGGCCATCTGGGTCAGGTACGACATCGTGTACTCGCCGCCGTAGAACTGCCAGTTCGTGTTGGTGATGAAGCTCGCGGCGGTGTTCAGCGACAGGTGGGCCGGCACGCCCTTCACGTGATCCGGGTTCAGGAACAGGTGTCCCTGGAGCCGCTCGATCCCGTAGAGGACCGCGGTGAAGCACACGCTGAAGACGAGGACGGTCTTCCCGTAGGAGCGCCAGTCCTGCTCGCGTCCCGCATCGGTGCGGACGACCGTGTAGAAGCCGCGCTCGATCCCTGCGAGCAGCCGGCCTCCGACCTGCGGAACGTTGTACACCCGCGCCATCCAGACTCCGAGCGGGTAGGCGAGCACGACGAGCGCGAAGGCGTAGACGAGGATCTGCGAGATTCCCTGACCGGTCATTACAGCCGCTCCCCGCGGAAGAGCGCATAGACGAGATAGGCGAGAACGAGCAACGCGACCACCAG
>DASZLW010000062.1:0-4961 GCA_035552175.1 Gaiellaceae bacterium
TGTTCGTCGGCTGGGAGGCCGTCGCGCAGCTCGCCGGCGACTTCGCCGACCCCGCGCGCGAGCTCCCGCGCGCGATGGCGCTCGCATTCGGGATCGTCACCGTGCTCTACCTGGGGCTCGCGACGGCGACGATCACCGTCACGTCCGACACCGGTTCGCGCGTCCCGCTCGCCGATCTGATCGCGGTCGGTTTTGGCCGGGCCGGGCGCGATGCGACCGCGGTGCTCGCCGTAGCCTTGACGATGGGAACGATGAACGTCTACATCGGCGGGGCCTCGAAGCTCGCCGCGGCGCTTGCCGGGGACGGAGCGCTTCCCCGCTGGCTCGGTGCCGGCGAGCTCCGCAGCGTCCCGCGACGGCCGCTCGTCCCGATCGTGCTCGTCGGCGGCTCGATCCTCGCCGCGCTCGTGGCCGGCGCGGGCAGCACGGACGATCTCGTTCGCGCCACGAGCGCCTGCTTCGTCGGCGTCTACCTGCTCGCGCTCGGCTCCGCGATCAGGATCCTCGAGGGCAGGAGCCGGGCCGCAGCCGCAGCCGCGCTCACCCTGATCGCCGTCGTGGCGGCCTTCTCTTCCGCCTTCCTGCTCGTGCCGGCAGCTGCAGCAGTGCTCGCGCTCGGCGTTCGGCGGGCTGTCAGGCCGCCTCCCCACGGATAATCGCCGGGTGCGAAGGGTCGACCTCGCTCCGAAGTGGTCGCGCCTCCGCGCAGCGATCCTGCTCGGCCTCTGCGGCTTCGCCCTCCTCGGCTGGCAGGGAGCCTCGACCGTCGGCCACAACGGAGCGATCGACGCCGGGGAGCATCTCCGGTACGCCCAGTTCCTGGCTTCCCACCACCGGCAGCCGCCGAAGACCGGCAAGGACGCCAACTACGAGTACGCCTCGCCGCCGCTCTTCCAGGCAACGGCCGTGGTCGCGGAGAAGCTCGTGCGGGTGCTCCCGGCGGTTGCCGCAGAGCTGCCGTGGAACGTCCTCACGCGCGCACTCTGGCTCGCTCTCGCCGCGGCCGCCGCCGTCGCGCTCACGGCTGCCTCGAGGCGCGCGCGGGTCGCGGGATCCGCCGCGCTCGGGCTCGCCGGCCTCTGGGGGCTCGACGAGGCGATCATGCTCTGCAAGTCCGAGGAGTGGACGGCCGGCCAGCTCGTCGCGGTCGTCTGCGGCGCGGGGCTGATCGTCGTGTCGGGCCTGATCGGGCGCGAGATCTGGCCGGGAAGCGTCCGGCGCGCGGTCTCGACCGGCGCGTTCGTCGCTGCCTACCCGGTCGTGTACCGGATGAGCATCCTCTTTCACCCCGAGGTGCCGTTCGCATTCCTCTGCGCCGTCGCGATGCTGCTCTTCCTGCGTGCCGCACGGCTCGGCTGGCCGGCGCAACGGGGATGGTGGGTCGGCCTCGCCGCCTCGGCAGCCGCCGTCACACGCCAGCCGGGCGCGCTCCTGATCGTCTGCCTCGCGGCCGCTGCGCTCGGGCTCGGCGGACGCCGGGCGCGCGGGTACCTGATGCGCGCGGCGATCGTCGTGATCCTCGTTGCCGGACCATGGTGGATCTACGCGTCCTACCGGTTCCACAACCCGCTGCAGTCGAACCTCCACCTGGCACCGGCGCGGATGCTCTCGTCGGAGCCGGGCTCGTTCTATGCCTCCGCGCCACTCGAGACGCTCGTGGTCGATCCCTACCGGCCGCGGATCACGAACGAGCTCCTTCCCAAGCTCCACGCGGATCTCTGGAGCGACTGGTACGGCGCGATCCACTCCGGCTGGGCGACGTCCTCGAAGGTCGACCGCGTGACCGCCTCGACCCAGAGCGTCCTCGGGTTCGTCGCCGACCTCCTCGCGCTCTGCGGGCTCGCTGCCATCGCGATCCCTGCAGCCATCCGCGCCTTCCGGGGGCGGAGTCGGACTCCCACGGACGTGGGGCTCGCCCTGCTGGCCCTTGTCGCCGTCGTCGCCTTCGCCGCCTTCGTCGTGAACGTCGCCCGCTTCCCGCAGCGCGACGGCGACCCGATCAAATCGAGCTATCTCCTCTTCACGGCCCCGTGCTGGGCTGCCTTCTCCGTCGCGGCCTGGAGCGGGATCCGCGCCCGCCATCGGAGGATCCACGTGCTTCTCGTCGGAGCCGCCGCGGTCTACGCCTGCAGCTACGCCGCCGATCTCGCCTCCGCCCTCGACCACGGCGCCGCGATCGGCAACCTCGGACAGCTGCCGAACGTCGTCGACCTGAGCACGACGGTCCAGCAGAACTCGCCGAATCCCGGGATCGGGGGCCCGATCGACTTCCTCGTCGGCGTGAACGAGGACGGCTCTCGCGACGCGACCGGCGTCAAGCTCCGGATCGATCTCTCGCCGGAGATCGAACTCTCCGCGACGCCGTTCGCGGCACAGGGAAGCTGCAGTCCCGGCGTACCGATCCGCTGCGACCTCGGAGAGCTTGCCGGCGGCAAGGACACCTACATCCGCTTCGAGGTGGACGTGGCTGCCGGCGGCCCGCAAACGCTCACGGCAACGGCCTCCGCAGATCAGGCGGACTCGAATCCGGGGAACGACACGACCACGTACACGGTGAACCTCGGACCGCCCTGAGCAGTTCCTCCGAACCAGCCGAGCGCCGGGCGATAATCGGCGGGATGCGCCGCCTCGAGCGAAGATGGCCGCGGCTGCGCGCAGCGGTCGTCATCGGGCTCGCCGGCTTCGCGGTCCTCGGGTGGCAAGGGGTCTCCACGATCGGCCACAACGGCGGAGTCGACGCGGGCGAACATCTGCAGTACGCGATCTACCTCGACGCCCACGGTCGCCTACCGAGCAAGGCCGACAACTACGAGTACGCCTCGCCGCCGCTCTTCGCCGCGACGGCCGTCGCTCTCGAGCGGTTCGTCCGGGCAGTTCCGTCGGTCGGTCTCGACCTCGGGGGGAACGGGCCGACTCGCGGTCTCTGGCTGCTGATCGTGTGCGCCGGGGCGGCCGCGATGACGGCATCGCGCCTCGCGGTGAGGCGCGCCGGGCTCGCGATGCTCGCGACGGCAGTGCTGTGGGGGGTCGACGAGGCGCTCTCGCTCGGCAAGTCCGAGCCGTGGACGGCGGGGCAGCTCGTCGCGCTCGCCTCGGGCCTGGGCCTCATCCTCCTGTCCGGCCTGATCGCCCGCGAGATCTGGCCGGCGAGCCGACGCCGGCCCATCGCAGTCGGCGCGCTCGTCGCCGCGTACCCGGTCCTCTTCCGGATGAGCATCCTCTTCCACCCCGAGGTTCCGTTCGCGCTGCTCTGCGCGGCCGCGATGCTCGCCGTGTTGCGCGCGGCGCGGCGTGGCTGGCCGAATCGGCTCGGCTGGTGGCTCGGCGCGGCGTGCGGTGGCGCAGCGCTCACGCGCCAGCCGGCGCTCCTCGTCACAGCGTGCCTCGGTGGCGCAGCGCTCGTGGCGGGACGGCGGGAGGCGGTCGGCTTCCTCGGCCGCGCCGCGCTCGTGATCGTGCTCCTCGCCGGGCCTTGGTGGATCTACGCCACCTACCGGTTCCACAACCCGATCCAGTCGAACCTCGACCTGACACCCGACCGGATGCTGAGCAGCGAGCCCCCGTCGTTCTACCTCGGCGTGCCTCTCAGGGCGCTCGTCGTCCACCCCTACAGGCCGGACTTCACGAACGAGCTCCTGCCGAAGCTCCACGCTGAGATCTGGAGCGACTGGTTCGGCTCGCTCCACGACTGGAGCGAGCCGACGGCGAACGAGAAGGCAGCCGCCTCGAGCGAGAGCCTCCTCGGTCTCGCCGGCGACGCGCTCGCGCTCTGCGGCCTCTTCCTCATCGCGATCCCCGCCGGCCGCCGCACGATCCGCCGGGCTCGGGCACGCCTCCCTGCGGACCGCACCTCCGACTTCGGGCTCGCACTGCTGGCTCTCGTCGCGGTTCTGGCGTTCGTGGCGTTCGTCGTGACGCTCGTCCGCTTCCCCCAGCGCGACGGCGATCCGATCAAGTCGAGCTACCTGCTGTTCACCGCGCCCTGCTGGGCGACTTTCACCGTCGCTGCCTGGGCGGCGGCCCGCCGGCGCGCTCGGCTTCTCGGCCGCGTCCTCGCGGGAGTCGCCGTGCTCTTCGTCGCGGCGTACGCCTCGGATCTCGGAGCAGCGCTTTCACAGCCGGGGCCGATCGGCAACCTCGACACGCTGCCGAACGACGTGGATCTCGTCACGAGCTTCCAGCAGACCTCGCCCACGCCCGGGGTGGGCGGAGAGATCGACTTTCTCGTCGAGGTCGCCGAAACCGGCGGGCAGACCGCAGACGACGTCACGCTGACGGTCGACATCCCGCAGGCGATGAAGATGATCGGACTCCCGTACTACGACACCGGGACGTGCAACAAGGTCATGCCCATCCGGTGTTCCTTCGGCTCGATCTCGGGCGGCGACAACCGGTCGATCCGGATCGCTCTCGACGTGGATCAACCGGGCCCGCAGACCCTGACCGCGTCCGGGACCGTCGCGGAGCGGAGCGCGAGGCCGCGCGACGCGACCGCGAGCGCGATCGTCGATGCCGGAGGGAGTTAAGCGGCTCGTAAGAACCTCGCAACCGCCGCGCAATCGCAGGCGGCAAACCTCTTCCCGAGAGGCAAGCGAAGAAATGAGCGGGCGAACGCAGTTGTGCAGCGTCGCCTTTCGGGGCAAGCTGTCGGTAGACAGGAGGACGAGATTGGCCACGACGAACGCCGAGCGAGCTTCAACGGAGATCAGGGCCAGGAAGGTCGGCCGCGGCGTCTTCCTCGGGACCGTGCTCGCCGGGGTGTCGTCGCTCTACTGGGGCAAGGCCGCCTGGGCTCCCATCTCGAGCATCCTCTCGCCACTCGAATCCGAGGTTCCGCTCATCCCGACCAAGGGCTGGCGGATCTACACCGTCTCCGGGTCGCTCCCGAGCTTCGACCGGAAGACCTGGAAGCTCCAGCTCGGCGGGCACGTGGAGCAGGGTGCATCGATCGGATACGAGCA
>DASZLW010000063.1:0-7429 GCA_035552175.1 Gaiellaceae bacterium
CCGCCGCGCGCCGCCTCGGGGGCGATGTGGCCGACCATCAGGCCATGCGTGGCGCCCGAGAAGCGGCCGTCGGTGATCAACGCGACCTCGTCGCCGAGCCCTTCGCCGACGAGCGCCGCGGTGACGTGCAGCATCTCGCGCATCCCCGGGCCGCCGGCGGGGCCCTCGTAGCGGATCACGATGACGTCGCCGGGCTTGATCGCGCTCGCCTTGACCGCGGCGAAGCACGCCTCCTCGGAGTCGAACACGCGCGCAGGCCCGCGGTGCAGGACGCGCTCGTGGCCGGAGAGCTTGACGACGGAGCCTTCGGGAGCGAGCGAGCCGCGCAGGATCGCGAGGCCGCCGGTCGGCTTCAGGGGCGTCTGCCAGGGAACGACGACGTCCTGGCCGGGACGCTCCTCGACCTGCTCGCCGACCTCGCCGAGGGTGCGGCCGTCGATCCCGCGGGCGTCGCCATGCGCCATCCCGGCCCCGACGAGCTCGCGGGCGACGAGCCCGACACCGCCGGCCTCGTACATGTCGTTCGCGACGTAGCGGCCACCCGGCTTGAGATCCGCGACGATCGGGGTGCGGCCGGCGATCGAGTCGAAGTCGTCGAGCTCGAGCGGGACCCCGACCTCCCGCGCGATCGCGAGGAGGTGCAGCACGCCGTTCGTCGAGCCGCCCGAGCCGGCGACCGCCGCGATCGCGTTCTCGAAGGCCTCGCGCGTGAGGATCTGCGACGGGCGGATGTCGTCCTTGACGAGCGTCATCACGAGCTCGCCCGCCGACCGTGCCGCCTCGGCCTTGGACGGATGCGTCGCGGGGATGCCCGACAGCCCGCGCGGGCTGATCCCGAGGAAGTCGATCACGAGCGCCATCGTGTTCGCGGTGTACTGGCCGCCGCAGGCACCGGCGCCGGGGCACGCGACCGACTCGAGCGCGTGCACCTCCTCGTCGGTCATCTTCCCGGCGGCGCGGGCGCCGACCGCCTCGAACACGTCCTGGATCGTCACGTCGCGGCCCTCGTACCGCCCGGGCGCGATCGAGCCGCTGTAGAAGACGAGGCCGGGGATGTCGAGGCGCGCGAGGGCCATCACGCCGGCGGGGATCGTCTTGTCGCAGCCGACGATGCTGACGAGGCCGTCGAAGAGGTGCCCGTCGCAGACGAGCTCGATCGAGTCGGCGATCACCTCGCGGGAGATCAGCGACGCACGCATCCCGGTCGTTCCCATCGAGACGCCGTCCGATACGGACACCGTGTTGAACTCGATCGGCGTGCCGCCGGCCGCACGGATCCCGTCCTTCACGTGCCTCGCGAGGACGCGCTGGTTGAGGTTGCACGGCATCGTCTCGATCCAGGTCGTCGCGACACCCACGAGCGGCTTCGCGAGGTCTTCGTCGGTGAAGCCGACACCCTTGAGCATTGCGCGGGCGGGCGCGCGGTCGACGCCGTCGGTCAGGAGCGCGCTGCGGCGCTTGGCGGGATCGGTGGGCTGTTCGTAGACGCTCATGCGGGGACTCCGAGGGTAGTCGTTGCCTCGTTCCCGCCGGCCTCGAGCAGCACCGCATGGGTGCCGCGGCCGGCGATTGCGAGCGGGATGATCCGGGCTTCCTGCACGAGCTGCCGTAGCTCGGCCTCGGCCCGGTCGGCTTCGGCCGGGTCGACCCAGACGGCGACCGTCGGCCCGGAGCCGGAAAGCGTCACGCCGCGCTGGCCCGAGACGGGCGTGTCGCGGAGCGCGGCGAGAAGCGGGGCGTCGGGAGCGCGGAACGGCTCGTGGAGGCGGTCGTGGAACGCCTCGGCGAGAAGGTCGGCGTTTCCCGAGGCGATTGCGGCCCCGAGGAGCGCGGACTGGGCCGCCGCCGCGACGGCATCGGCATGGAGAAGCGTCTCGGGCAGCCGGCCGCGCGATTCGCTCGTGCTGACGCGGGAGTCGGGGACGACGAAGATCGACGCCAGCGGAAGGTCGGTGGCGATCTGCTCGGTCTGATGGCGGCCGCCGGCCTTCCAGGTCAGGCACACCCCGCCGAGCATCGCCGGTGCGAGGTTGTCGGCGTGGCCCTCGAGCGGGAGGGCCAGCTCGAGGACGTCGTCGGAGGAGAGGTCGCGGCCACCCACGATCAGCCCTGCGACGAGCCCGGCGGCGACCGTCGCCGCGGAGGAGCCTAGCCCTCGCTCGAGCGGGATGCGGTTGACGAAGCGGAACCGGTGGCCATCGAGCGATGCCCCGAGCGCGAACGCGCGCAGGGCCAGATGCGACTCGTCGGTCGGGATCTCCTCCAACCCCTCGCCCTCGAGCTCGACGAGCGGCTCACCCGGCTCGGCGGGCAGCACCTCGAGCTCGTTCCAGAGATCGAGCGCAGCGCCGGCGCAGTCGAACCCGGGCCCGAGATTGGCCGTGGTCGCAGGCGCGCGGACGACAAACCTCTCTGGCCTCACGAGACACGCCTCCACGGGCCATGCCCGGGGACAGTCACCGTCGCGGAAGTGTCACGGCCGTTCGCGAAACCCCTGCACCCTGCGTATTCGGGCACCGGAAAACGGGGACAGTCACCGTCACGGAAGTGTGACGACCAGCGGCCATTCGGGACACGTCCGGTCATCGCGCCGCTCCGGCCAGAGGCCGCTCGGACGAGATCTCCGCCATGATCGACTCGACCGTCGGATCGACGAACGTCGACTCGAGAGCGAGCCGCTCGACGGCGGTGGTGTCCTTCAAGCCATGGCCCGTGAGGACGCACACGACGGTGCTCCCCGGCTCGAGCTCGACGTGCTGCAGGGCGGCGAGCCCCGCAGCCGAGGACGGCTCGCAGAAGAGCCCTTCGTGGGCTGCCAACTCGTGCCACATTCGCGTGATGTCCTCGTCGGAGACGGCCACGGGCTCGACGCGGCGGTCGACGACGAGCGCCTCGACCTCGGCGAGGTGGGCAGGCTCCGCGATCCGGATCGCGGAGGCGAGCGTGGTCGCGCGATCGATCGCGTGCGCCGAGATCATCCGCGGCCGCACCCCCTCCTCGCGCCAGCCCCTGTCGTAGGCGACCGTGTTGCCGCCGCCCCCGTACGGCAGCGCGAGCACGTCCGGTGCGCGGCCGCCGAGCTGGTCGCGAATCTCGAACGCCGCCGTCTTCTGCCCCTCGAGGCGATAGGGATTGAGCGAGTTCACGAGCGCAAACCGGCCCTGTCCGGCCAGCTCGAGGCAGCATTCGAGCGCCTCGTCGAAGCTGCCCCTTACCTCGAGGACGGTCGCGTCGACTGCGCGGCACTGCGCAAGCTTCGCCGCCGCGATCGCGCCGGCCGGGCAGAGGACGACGGCCCTGAGGTTCGCGCGTGCCGCATAGGCGGCGGCGGAGGAGGCGGTGTTCCCCGTCGAGGCGCACACGACGGCCTCGGCGCCCTCCTCCTTCGCCTTGGCGACGGCGACGACCATGCCGCGATCCTTGAAGCTGCCCGTCGGGTTCGTTCCCTCGAACTTGAAGTGCAGGTCGACGCCGAGCCGCGCGCCGAGCTCGCGCGAGCGGATGAGCGGCGTGTCGCCCTCGCCCAGCGTCAGCGAGGGCGTGTCGGGGCCGACCGGCAGCCGGTCGCGCCAGCGCTCGATGACGCCTAGGCCCATCCGAGCCCCGAGACTCCGCGATCCGAGACGACCGGAAAGGCCAGCGGTCTCGCCCGAACCTCGTCCATCGCCGTGATCGCCGCGAGCGCCTGGTCGAGCGCACCCTGCCGCGTCTCGTGCGTGACGACGTGGAGCGCGGCACCGTCGCCGTTCTGGTGCTGTAGCAGGCGCGCCACCGACACCTCGCGCTCCGCCAGCGCCGTCGTCACCCGCGCGAGCACGCCCGGGACGTCGTCGACCGAGAGGTGGAAGTAGAAGGGCGAGCGGTTCTCGCCGGGCTCGAGGCGCGGAAAGCTGCGCCAAACGGGGTCGTTCTGCAGGAACCCGGTGCCCAGGGTCCCGATCACAGACGCCATGTCCGCGATCACGGCCGAAGCGGTCTCGATCCCGCCTGCACCCGGGCCCTCGAGCGTGATCTCGCGGATCGCGTCGCCCTGCAGCATCACCGCGTTGAAGGCGCCCTCGACCGCTGCGAGCGGGTGGTGGCGGTCGATCAGCGCCGGGCCCACGCGCACGTCGACCTTGCCGTCGAGGAGCCGGGCGGCGCCGACGAGGCGGATCACCATGTCGAGCTCCCGCGCGGCCGCGATGTCGAGCGGGGAGATCACGTCGATCCCGACCTTCTCCACGTCCACGAGGGCGTAGCGCGAGTTGAAGGCGACGGTCGCGAGGATCGCCATCTTCGCCGCGGCGTCCGTTCCCGTGACGTCGTCGGTGGGATCGGCCTCGGCGAAGCCGCGCTCCTGGGCCTCGGCGAGAGCCTGCTCGTAGCTCTTGCCGCTCTCCATCTCGGTGAGCATGAAGTTGGTCGTGCCGTTGACGATCCCGAGCACGCGGTGGACGTTCGTCACGACGAGCGACTCGCGCAGCACCTTGATCACGGGGATCGCGGCACACACGGACGCCTCGAAACGGAGCTGCACGCCGGCGCCCGAGGCTGCGGCGAAGAGCTCCGCCCCGCGCGAGGCGACGAGCTGCTTGTTCGCCGTCACGACGTGCTTGCCGGCGCGGAGCAGCTCGAGCACGTACTCGCCGGCAGGCTCGACCCCGCCCATCACCTCGGCGACGATCGAGATCTCGGGATCGTCGACGACGTGCCGGATGTCGGTCGTGAGCACGCCCCCGTCGGGCGGGAAGTGCCGCTGCTTGTCCAGGCTCCGGACGAGCGCCTTGACGACGCGGAACCGATGCCCGGTCGCGCGCTCGATGTCGTCGGCCTGGTCGTTCAGCAGCCGGTTGACCGCCGAACCGACCGTGCCGTAGCCGAGCAGGGCTACCGGTACGTCAACCGACGCCATGCCTCTACTGGGCCCCCTGCTGCAGCACCTGCCGCTCGCCGAGTGCACGCAGGCGCTTCCCGACCTGCTCGATCTGGGTCGCCGCGAGCTTCTCGCGCGCTGCCGGAAGGCTCGGACTTCCCTTGTCCATCTCCGCGACCCACTCCCTCGCGAACGACCCGTCCTGGATCGCCGTCAGCGCCTTCTTCATGTTCTCCTTGACGTCGGGCTGGATCACGCGGGGCCCGACGGCGATCGAGCCGTACTCCGCCGTGTCGGAGATCGAGTAGTGCATCCGCTCGATCCCGCCCTCGAAGATCAGGTCGACGATCAGCTTCACCTCGTGCACGCACTCGTAGTAGGCGATCTCGGGCGCGTACCCGGCCTCGACGAGCGTCTCGAATCCAGCCTGGATCAGCTGGGTGAGGCCGCCGCAGAGGACCGTTTGCTCGCCGAAGAGGTCGCTCTCGGTCTCCTCGCGGAATGTCGTCTCGAGGATCCCGGCGCGAGCGGCGCCGATCCCGGCGGCGTACGCGAGCGCCGTCTCCCGGGCGTGGCCGGTCGCGTCCTGCGCGACGGCGATCAGGGCCGGCGTGCCGTAGCCCTCCTCGTAGAGGCGGCGGACGATGTGACCGGGGCCCTTCGGCGCGCACATGATCACGTCGACGCCATCGGGAAGCGGCACCCGGTCGTAGTGGACGGAGAAGCCGTGGGCGAAGAGGAGCGCGGCGCCCGGGTCGAGGTTCGGCGCGACCTCGTCGCGGAAGAGATCGGCCTGCGGCCCGTCGGGAACGAGCATCGCGACGACCTGCGCGCCCTTCACCGCCTCGGCGACCGAGGTCACCGGCAGGCCGGCCTCCTCGGCGGCGGCGCGCGAGGAGCTGCCCTCGCGCAGGCCGACGACGACCTCGACGCCGGAGTCGGCGAGGTTGAGCGCGTGGGCGTGGCCCTGGCTGCCGTAGCCGAGGACCGCGACCTTTCCCGTGAGGAGACCGACGTCCCCTGTCTTGATCACATCCATTGCGCGTTCCTTTCGCTAGGAGACTGGCGCGGTGGAGGACCGCGATGGGCGTGGGCCGGGGCGGCGGAGGCCGATCCGCCCCGTGCGGGCGAGCTCCTTGACGCCGTGCGGATGTACGAGCTCCTCGAAGGCGTCGAGCTCCTCGGGCCGCCCGACGATCTCGAACGTGAGCGCGTCACGGCCGATGTCGGCGACGCGCGCGCCGAAGACCTCGCCGAGCGCGATCAGCTCGCTCCGCTTGTCGGGGGGCGCCGAGACGGTGATCAGGGCGAGCTCGCGCTCGACCGACTCGCCGGGGCGGAGCTCCACGACTCGGAGGACGTTCACGAGCTTGTGCATCTGCTTCTCGATCTGCTCGAGGGAGTGCTCCGAGCAGTCGACGCGTAGTGTGAGCCGGGAGATGTCGGGCCGCTCGGTGGGGCCGACGGCGAGGCTCTGGATGTTGTAGCCGCGACGGGCGAACATCTGCGAGACGCGCGCAAGCGCTCCCGGCTGGTTCTCGACCTCGACGGAGACGGTGTGCTGGCTCATCCCATCACCCTCTCGGGGTTCTCGAGCTCGTCGGGCATCTCGATGATGTCGACGGACGCAGCACCGGCGGGAACCATCGGGTAGCAGTTCTCGTTCGGATCGACGCGGGCGTCGATGACGGCGGTGCGGCCACAGTCGAGCGCGGCCTGGATCGTCGCATCGAGGTCCTCTTCGTTGTCGACCATGAACCCCGCGGCGCCGAGCGCCTCGGCGAGCTGCGCGTAGTCGGGTACCTGCTTCGTGAGGTGCGTCTCGGCGTACCGCTCGGCGTAGAAGAGCTCCTGCCACTGACGCACCATTCCGAGCCAGCCGTTGTTGATGATCACGACGACGATCGGTAGCCGCTCGAGCGCGGCGGTCGCGAGCTCCTGATTCGTCATCTGGAAGCAGCCGTCGCCGTCGATGCAGATGACGGTCGCATCGGGGCGGGCCGCCTTCGCGCCGACCGCGGCCGGAAGGCCGTAGCCCATCGTCCCGAGGCCGCCGGAGGTGATGAACGTCCGCGGCTTCTCGCATTGCACGTACTGCATCGCCCACATCTGATGCTGGCCGACGCCGGTCGTCCAGATGAAGTCGCCCTCGCGCTCGGCGGTGAGGTCGCGCAGCCGCTCGATCACCGTCTGCGGCTTGAGCGTCCCCTCGACCTTGCGGTACTTGTACGGGTAGAGCGCGCGCCACTCCTCGAGCTGGATGTGCCAGGCGCCGCGATCCGCCTGGCGCTCCACCTCGAGTGCCTTCACGTCTCGTGTGAGCTGCGAGAGCGCGAGCTTGAGCGGCCCGACGACCGGGATGTCCGCGGTGCGGATCTTCCCGACCTCGGCGGCATCGATGTCGAAGTGGATCACCTTCGCGCCCGGTGCGAACGCGGAGACCTTGCCGGTCACGCGGTCGTCGAAGCGCGTGCCGACGGCGATGATCAGGTCGGACTTGTTCAGGGCCCAGTTCGCGTATTTCGACCCGTGCATCCCGGGCGCGCCGTAGTTGAGCGGGTGCGAGTCCGGAAG
>DASZLW010000064.1:0-8720 GCA_035552175.1 Gaiellaceae bacterium
TGCTGGAGGAGCGCGATCGTCTCGGGGTTCCACTGGTGGAACTCACCGTCGTTGCGCCAGGCATAGACGCCGCCGAGGGGGAGCAGGTCGCCGTTCTGGGGGTAGGCGCGGGAGTGACGGTCGAGCGCCTCCCGCGCGAGCACCGCCGTGCCGATGCCGCCGATCCGGGAAGGCGTTCCGGTGAAGTGGCGGTCGACGAGAGTCGAGTCGAGGCCGATCGCCTCGAAGATCTGCGCGCCGCAGTAGGACGGGATCGTCGAGATGCCCATCTTCGAGATCGTCTTCAGAAGGCCCTTCGCGATTCCCTTGATCGCGCGCGCCTGGGCCTTCTCGGCGGTCATGCCTTCGGGCAGCCAGCCTTCCTCGGCGAGCTCGGACAGCGTCTCGAGCATCACATACGGGTTGACGGCGGCCGCGCCGTAGCCGATCAGCGTCGCGAACTGGTGCACGTCGCGCGGCTCGCCCGACTCGATCACGAGCCCGGCCTGCAGGCGCGTTCCCTCGCGGACGAGGTGGTGGTGGACCGACGCAACCGCAAGCAGCGCCGGGATCGGCACGCGGTCGGCGCCGACCCGGCGGTCGGAGAGGATGAGGATGTTCACCCCTTGCGCGAGCGCCTCGTCGGCCTCGGCGCTGATCCGGTCGAGCGCCGTGTCGAGACCGCCGAGGCCCTCCACGAGCGGCCAGGTGATGTCGATCGTGTGCGCCTTGAAGACGTCCGATTCGATCTGGCGCAGGCTCTCGAGCTCGTTGCTGCGGATGATCGGGCTGTCGATCACGAGCTGCCGCGCGTGCTCGGGGGTCTCGCCGAGCAGGTTGTGCTCGGAGCCGACGCTCGTTGCGACGCTCATCACGACGGCCTCGCGGGTCGAATCGATCGGCGGGTTCGTGACCTGCGCGAAGAGCTGCTTGAAGTACGAGTAGAGAAGCGGGCGCTGATCCGAGAGCACCGCGAGCGCGAGGTCGTTCCCCATCGAGCCGATCGGCTCCTCGCCGTTCTTGGCGAGCGGCGTGAGGACCACCTTCAGATCCTCCTGCGTCCACCCGAACGCGAGCTGGCGAGAGCGCAGCGGCTCGACCCGCGGGACGCGCGGCGGCCGGGGCGGGAGCTCGGCGAGGTTGACGATGTTCTCGTCGAACCACTTGCCGTACGGCTTCGCGCCGGCGATCTTCGCCTTCACCTCGCCGTCCTCGACGATGCGGCCCTGCGCGAGGTCGACGAGGAAGATGTTCCCCGGCTGGAGGCGGCCCTTGCGAAGGACGTTCTCGGCCGGCTCGTCGAGGACGCCGGTCTCGGAGGCGAGGACGACCCAGCCGTCCTTCGTCTCCGTCCAGCGGCCCGGGCGAAGGCCGTTGCGGTCGAGCGTCGCGCCGATCACGGTGCCGTCCGTGAACGAGATCGACGCGGGGCCGTCCCACGGCTCGGTCAGGCAGCTGTGGAAGGCGTAGAAGCCGCGGAGCTCGTCGGGGATGTCCGTCCGTCCGGCGTAGGCCTCCGGGATCATCATCATCATCGCGTGCGGCAACGAGCGGCCCGCGATGACGAGGAGCTCGAGGACGTTGTCGAAGTTCGCCGTGTCCGATCCGCCAGGGCGCACGACCGGGAGCACCTTCTTCAGGTCGTCGCCGAGAAGCTCCGAGGCGAGCTGCGACTCCCGCGCCTTCATCCAGTTCACGTTGCCGCGCACCGTGTTGATCTCGCCGTTGTGGGCGATGAGGCGGTACGGGTGCGCGAGCTCCCAGCTCGGGAAGGTGTTCGTCGAGAAGCGCGAGTGGATCAGGACGAGCGCCGACTTCATCCGCTCGTCGAGCAGGTCGGGGTAGCACGGCGCAAGCTGCGGGGCCGTCAGCATCCCCTTGTAGACGATCGTCCTCGCGGAGAAGCTCGGGAGCACCAGATCGGGGCCGGCGGCGAACTCGGCGATCCGGCGGATCACGTAGAGCTTGCGCTCGAAGGCGTCGCGGTCGCCCGCGAGGTCGGGCGAGGCGCCGACGACGAGCTGCCGGACGGTCGGGGCCGCCTCGCGGGCGATCTCGCCGATCGGCTCGAGATCCATCGGCACGTCGCGCCAGGCGATCACACGCTGTCCCTCGCCCTCGACGGCGTCGACGAGAATCTGCTCGAGCTCGGCACGGCGCGGCGCATCGTCGCTTGGCAGGAAGCAGACCGCGACTCCGAAGGCTCCGGCGGGGGGAAGCTCCTCGGCGATCACGGCTCGGAAGAACTCGTCCGGCAGCTGGAACAGGATTCCGGCGCCGTCCCCGGTGAGCGGGTCGGCGCCTGTCGCGCCGCGGTGCTCGAGGTTCGAGAGGGCGGTCAGCGCGCGCTCGATCGCCTCGTGGGTCGGCTCCCCGTTCAGGCGCGCGACGAAGGCCACGCCGCACGAGTCGTGCTCGAAGGCCGGGTCGTAGAGCCCGATCGGTGCGGTCGGTCTCGCGCGCTTCCTGGGATTGTCAGTGGGAGTGGCGCTGTGCGTCACCTGGAGGGCCTTTCGAGGAGTGAAAGTTTTCCGCCGCTTCTTGATTCCTAGCCGGCGGGGCGGGAGAGAATCGCCGGCTAGCGGGCAGTCTTCGAGCGTGCCTTGATCGCGTTGAACTTCACGTTGATCGAGGTCTGCGCGCTCATGACTGCATAAAAGATAGGAGCCAGATCCCATAACCGCAAGTTGGACCTTCGCCGGGCAGCCATAATCTCTCTCGATGGAAGCCGGGCTCGCACACGACGAACCATCCGAGAAGGCGCTCGAAGACGACGTCTTCCGGTACTACAAGCTTGCGAAGAAGGCCGAGTGGCAGGTGCGGGATCTCCCGTGGGGCGAGCGCTCGCCGATCCCGGAGCTGCGGGGCTCACCGCAGCGGCAGGCGCGGCGGCGCGACGTCTGGCGTTCGGTGATCACGCAGCAGCTGCAGGCCGACGAGCTCGCGGTCGAGATGGCGACGCAGCTCTTCGCGCTCGCGCCCCACCGCGAGGCGAAGCTCTACTACACGACGATGGTGCAGGACGAGTCGCGCCACACCGAGGCGTGGCTGCAGCTCATCGTCGACGCCGGCGGGTACGGGGAGCGGGATCCCTATCTCGACCAGATGGGGAAGCTCGTGATCGGGGCCGACACGCTCGAGGAGAAGGTCTTCCTCATGCAGGTCTTCTTCGAGCGGCTGATCATCCCCAAGTTCAAGCTGATCGCCAAGGCGACGCCCGGGACGATCCTCGAGTCACTGTGCCTGCGGCTCGCGATCGACGACGGGATCCACCACGGAGCCGGGGTCGCCTACGAGCGGCTGCTGCTGCGGCAGGCGACGAAGAAGACGAAGGACAAGCTCGTGAAGGCCGCGAGCGACCTGCTGCCGATCTTCGTGGAGCACGAGCTGTGGCGGCCCAAGGAGCGGGCGTGGATCGGCGACGCGATGCGCTCGGCCGACATCGCGCGGCTTCGCAGCGAGGTCGACCACGGCGTGCGGCTCGCCCGTTCGCTCGGCGTCGACGTCGGCGACATCCAGCTGCCTTTCTAGTCCGGGCCTGCACGATGGCGCGCGGCCGAGGTGCCGTGGCTCCGTCGTCGGAGAACGGTGCCAGACGCCATCGACCTCGGAGTCCGGTTGCCTCGAAAATGCCTGCTCGTGACGGGATTCGAGCGTCTAAAACTGGTGTCAGACACCGTTTTTCGGGGCGCCGGAGCGACCTGTGGAAAAGGTGCCAGACGACGACGGACTGCTGAACGGGGTCACGAAGAAAAGCCTGCTCAGCCGTGATTCCGGCGTCTACAACCGGTGTCGGACACCGGGTTTAAGCGCTCGAACCCTCGGTACGGCCCGCATCACGAGCCGAAGGTTTCGGCCTTTCCGCCCGCGCCGACCGAGACGACGAGCCACGCTCGGAGGCTCCGAGACCGGCTTCAGGAGCCGGGGTGATCCGGGAGGTCTACTTCTTCGTGGCCGTCGTGGCCGCGAGCGCCTTCGGGAAATTGATGTGCTCCGGGGCGATGAGCGGAGTGCCGACATCGAGCTGGATCTGCGCCTCGCTCGTCAGCGGAACGGCATTCGGGTCGCCCGTCCAGACCTTGTCGTCGTAGAACGTCGTGACCTTCCCCTTCCTCGGGCCGACCTGCGTCCGGCTGAGCTTGATGCCCCACACGGCGAAGAACTGTCCGAGCGTGAAGCTCCGCTGAACCGGCGACTCCTCGTGGATGATCCCGTCGGAGGTGTGGGTGTGGAGCCACATGAAGCAGCTTCCCTCCGTCACGAACGGGCCGGCGGTCGTGTTCACGCCCTTGAGCGGCGGCCCGATCCCGATCCCGTAGGGAATCTGGAGCGCCTTCCCGTCGGCGAAGATCGTCAGGTGCGCGTGGATGTGGAACGCGACCTTCTCCACCCTCTGGCAGGTGACGCCGTCGATCGTCTGGTTGAGCTTCGGGCTCAGGACGCTCGCGAGCACCTTCGCATTCGGAATCGGGACGGCCTCGGGCCCCGTCGGCCCGCCTGACGGCGCAGCCTTCAGCTTGCCGAGGCTCGAGAGCGGCTTCAGCGGAAGAGCGGCCTGGGCGCTCGCGGCGAGAACCGCGAGGCCGACGACGACCGAGACGAGCAGCCGGTGGGTCCGTTTCCTTCCGGAGATCGAGCGCACGAGGTGATGGTAGGCGCTTTTCGGCCCGATTGGTTGGAGTGCCCGGCGGTCGCACCCGCGCGGCACGAAGGTTAAGTTGACACTTACGTAAGTACATGCTTACATACCGAGCGATGGAGACCGCACTGAAGGCGATCGCCGAGCCACGGCGGCGGCGGATCCTCTCGCTGGTGCGAGACGGTGAGCTGTCGGCGGGCGAGATCGCATCGCACTTCGAGATCTCACGTCCGGCGGTCTCGCAGCATCTCACCGTCCTGAGGGAGGCCGGGCTCGTGGACGAACGACGCAACGGCACCAGGCGCCTGTACCGAGCGCGGCCCGAGGGCCTCGCCGAGTTGAAAGAGTTCCTCGACGAGTTCTGGAGCGACCGCCTCGAGGCGCTCAAGCGCGAGGCCGAACGAGAGGAGAGAGAGAAGAATGGAACAGACGACTGATCGGGTCGAGTTGCGCAGGGAGCTCGAGATCGCCGCGAGCCCCGAAACGGTTTGGGGGTTCCTGGTCGACCCGGCGAAGTCCCACATCTGGTGGGGAAAGGCAGTGAGCTTCGAGCCTCGCGCGGGCAGCCCGTTGCGGATCGAGATCAACTCGCAAGCGGTCGCAACCGGCGAGATCCTCGAGGCCGATCCTCCGCGCCGGCTCGTCTACACGTGGGGCTGGGAGCTCGGCGGCGCGGGCCCCGAGCTCGTCCCGCCCGGCTCGACGACGGTCGAGATCGACCTCGAGCCCTCTGGCTCCGGCACGATCCTCCGGCTCGTCCACCGGGATCTCCCGGACGAGAAGTCCGCGGCCGAGCACGGTGCCGGCTGGGATCACTACCTCGGCCGTCTGGCGACCGCCGCAGCCGGCGGCGATCCGGGTCCGGATCCCTGGGGCGCCGCGCACCCGTAACGGGTTGGAGAACGCCTCTGCCGGCCTTCTGCCGGCGCCATACAGTCAACGCAAGCGAGAAGGGAGTAAACGATCATGGGCAAGTTCGTGCTGGTGTACAAGGGTGGGACGATGGCCGAGACCGAGGAGGAGCGCAACGAGGTCATGGCCAGGTGGGGTGCTTGGTTCCAGGGCCTCGGCGACTCGGTCGTCGACATGGGGAACCCGTTCTCCGAGTCGAAGTCGGTCTCGTCGAGCGGCTCGAACGGCGCCGCGGCATCGGGCCTCGGCGGCTACTCGATCATCAACGCGTCGAGCCTCGACGACGCTGCGGGGATGGTGGGCGGCTGCCCGATCCTCGAGGCCGGCGGAGACGTCGAGGTCTACGAGACGATCCAGATGTAGTCGGCCGGGCTCGCGGGCCGGCATGTCCGGCCCGCGAGCCGACCTACCGATGCTTCCCTACTCGGCGAGCAGCTTCAGGAGCTCGATCGCCGTGGCGGCCGAGATCGCCATGTCCTGCACGCTGACCCACTCGAGCACCGAGTGGAAGAGGTTCCCGCCGGTGAAGAGGTTCGGGGTCGGAAGGCCCATCTCGGTCAGCCGCGAGCCGTCGGTGCCGCCGCGGATCGAGGCGAGCGTGGGCTCGAGCCCGGCCCGGCGCGTCGCCTCCATCGCCGCCTCGATCACGTTCGGGACGGCGTCCAGCGCCTCCCGCATGTTGCGGTACTGATCCCAGCGCTCGAACGAGACGCCGGCACGCGGCTCGTCCGCGACCGCCTCCTCGGCGAGCCGGCACGCGAGCGCGTAGTGCTCCTCGAGCTTTTCGCCGTCGTGGTCGCGCACGATCAGCGTCACCGTCACGCCGCCCGCGCCGCCCGCGATCTCGTACGGGTGGACGAACCCCTCCTTGCCGTCCGTCGTCTCCGGGGAAAGGCCATTTGCGGGCAGGCTCTCGACGAAGCGCGCCGCATACTTCACGGGATTCACGAGCTTCCCCTTCGCGAGGCCCGGATGGACACCCACGCCCTCGAAGGTCACCTTCAGCTCGATGGCGGAGAACGTCTCGTTCTCGATCTCCCCGACCACCTCGCCGTCGAGGGTGAAGGCGAAGTCGGCACCGAAGGCCTCCAGGTCGAAGTGATCGGTGCCGTGGCCGACCTCCTCGTCCACCGTGAAGCCGATCCTGGCCCGGGCCCGCGGGATCTCGGGGTGCGCGAGCAGCCAGGCAGCCGCGGCCATGATCTCGGCGACACCGGCCTTGTCGTCCGCGCCGAGGAGCGTCGTGCCGTCGGACGTGACGATGTCGTGACCGATGCGCTCGGCGAGTCGCGGCGAGGCCTCGGGCGAGAGCACCCGCGCGTGATCGCCGGGAAGCACGATCTCGCCGCCGTCGTAGGCGCTCCAGACCTGCGGGTCGACCCCCGTCGCAGGCGCGTCGGGGCTCGTGTCGACGTGGGCGATCAGACCGACTGTCGGGCCGTTCTCGACGCCCACGGCAGGGAGCGTCGCGAAGACGTAACCGTGCTCGGTCAGCTCGACCTCGTCGAGCCCCAGCGCCCGCAGCTCCTCGACGAGCAGCCGCGACAGCTCGAGCTGCTTCAGCGTGCTCGGATAGGTGTCCGAGACGCGGGCCGACTGCGTGTCGATCCGCGCGTACCGGACGAGGCGGTCGAGGACGTCGGCTTCGAGCTCGGCGGCGAGCGGAGATCCGTAGGGATCGGCCATCCGCCGAGTGTAGTTCCGCCTGGAGCTCTCAGACGACGCCTCGACTCGAGGCGTCGACGTGTGACAGCTTCTTCGTCAGACCCGGCGCGCGCCGACGTAGTTCTTCGCATACCAGCCCTCGTCGAGCGTGTCGATCCGCACGAACGCGCCTGTATGCGGGGCGTTGATGAACTGGTTGTTGCCGAGGTAGATCCCGACGTGGTCGAGGCCGTCGAAGAAGACGAGGTCGCCCGGCTGCAGCTCCGCGACCGTCACCGGGACCCCGTAATCCCATTGCGCGGCCGCGAAGTGGGGGAGCGAGACGCCGAGCTGTGCGAAGACGTAGGTGACGAGCCCGGAGCAGTCGAAGCCGTTCGGCGTCGCGCCGCCCCAGAGGTACGGGATCCCGAGGTACTGGAGCGCGATCTGCGCTGCCTCCGGATGGCCGGCCGGGAGCGGGCCGGTGAGCACCGGGCCCGGCGTGCTGAAGGGCGAGATCGACGGCGACGTGCTGGTCGCCGCCTGGGCTGTGCTCGCCGGAATGGTCGTCGCGGGCACGACCGTGGTGGTGGTCGCGGCGGTCGTCGTCGTCGCCGCGGTCGTCGTCGTCGCCGTGGTGGTCGACGCTTCCTGTGCCGCCGCGGCGGCCTTCGCGGCGGCGGCTGCTGCGGCAGCGGCGGCGGCTCTCGCGCGGGCCTCGGCGGCGGCCTCGGCCTTCGCCCGCGCCGCCGCCTCCGCGCGGAGCCGTGCAGCGACCTCGGCGGCGATCCGCTCCTGCTTCACGCGCTCGACGTCCTGGAGGTGCGTCACCTCGGTCTGGACGGAGGCGAGTAGCGTCCGCCGCTCGGCGAGGCCGCGGTCGATCTGGGCGCGGCGCGCGGCGAGCTCGTCGACCGTCGATTGTGCGGCCTTCCGGTCCGAGTTGAGCGCCTGGACGTGCCGGACGAGGACCGACTTCGCCTGCTGCGCCTCGCGCGTCACGCCCGTCGCCTGCTTGCTGATCGCGTTCTCGGCATCCGACAGGCGAAGCATCTCGGTCAGGTTGTGGGCGCCGAGGATCACGTCGAGGGCGCCCGAGTGGTTCGAGGTGTAGAGCCAGACCAGGAGCTTCGCGACGCGCTGCTGAGCGATCCGGTACCGGGTGCGCGCCGTCGCGAGCGAGGCGCGCTCCGCGTGCAGGTTCGCCCGCAGAGCCGTCAGCCGTACCCGTGCTCCGTCGAACTCCTCGGAGGTGGTGTTGAGCGTCTCGTCGATCGCTGCGATCTCGTTCAGGACGTGGTCGGCCTGTGCCTGCTTCGCACGGATCGCCGAGTTCGTCGGGTTAGAGACCGACGACTGCGGCGGCGCCGCGCTCGCCTGGAAACACACGGACGTAAGGGCGACTGCCCCGGCGAGCGGGATGAGCAGCTTGAGGCGCATGTTCACGGTGGCGTCCCTTCGGATGCCGCGAACCACAAACTACGTCGGCGACCACCCGGTTCCTGCGCGTGAAGCTTAGAGTTGAAGGGTGACGGATGCGGTCCAG
>DASZLW010000065.1:0-8073 GCA_035552175.1 Gaiellaceae bacterium
CTCGTCGAGCCCCGCCACCTCGTCCCAGGTCACGGCCGACGAGGAGCCTGGCGTGATCTCGTTCGGCTTGATGCGCGGCATCAGCTTCGTCGTTCGCCACAGCATGTACGCGACGAACACCATCAGCAGGAAGAACATGACCGGCAGCCATGTCAATGCGAGGTTCTGCACGGTCGAGCCGAAACTGGCCAACACACCCATCGCAGAGATCATCGGCACGGAGCGCCCGGAACTGAAGCGTCAGGAGAAGAGCGTCAGGCGTCTTCGAGCTCGAGGCACGCCGCGAGCGCGGCCTCCGCGACCTCGAGCTGCTCGCGCGAGGGCTCGGCCGTCGAGAGGCGATGCTGGAGCTCGTGTCCGGGCCAAGCGAGCGCGCGAGAGAGCCGCCGCTCGGGGTGGCGCTGCATCCAGCCGAAGAGCTCCATCGTCGCGCCGAGCCCGCCGATCGTGCCTGCGAGCCCCGCGATCGGGCGGAAACGCTCGGGCGCGCGAGTGGCAAGCACGTTGGCGACTGTCCCCGTGATCGCGAGCGGACCGACGAGGTGGGAGCCACAGCGCTCGTGCTCCTTCGCATGCGGGGCGTCCTGCTCGTAGCTCCCGATCGCGATGTGCTCGGCGCCGTGATACGCCGCGAGCGAGCCCCCTCTGACCGTGAGCAGTGCGGGCGCGACGCTCAGGAGACTCGCGACGAGCTCCTTGGCGGAGTCGCGGAGCTTCGAGTGCCGAACGCCCGTGACGAGCAGAGCCGTGCCGGCCATCGATGCCAGCACGGTCGTGTTCTCGAACGGCAGCTTCGCCTCGGGCAGCGCGCGTTTCACGCCGACGAGGACGGTGAACGCATCCGTGAGCCGAGCCGGCCCACGCAGGAACGGCGTCTTGATCCTGTGGCCGCTCACCCGCTTGCGCTGCGCGGCGATCTTCACGCTGCCGTCGGCCGTGCGCACGGCGCATGCCCAGGCGGTCGGCCCGTGGACGAGCACGCCGTTCTCGAGTGCCATCCCGCCGAGACGGATCTTCTCAGCCATCAGACGCAGGGTACTCGTCGGAGAGCTCCTCGAGCATCCCCTGAAGGCGCGATGCGGCCGAGCCGCGCGGCAGCTCCCGGCCGTCGACGGCGATCAGCGGCATGATCTCGCGCACCGCCGAGCTCGTGAACGCCTCGTGGGCGCGCATGAGCGCGGGCAGTGTGAACGAGCCCTCCCGGATGCGGTAGCCCGCCTTGCGGCCAAGTGCCGCGACCGCGCCGCGGGTGACTCCGGGGAGCACGCCGGTCGAGAGCGACGGCGTGATCAGGATGTCGTCCTCGCGCCACCAGACATTCGACATCGTCGCCTCGAGCACGGTCTCTCCCTCGCCGAGGTAGATCGCATCGTCCGCGCCCCGGCGCTCGGCATCCGCAACCGCGGCGAGCGCAGCCGCATAGCTCGTCGCCTTGACGCCGGTGAGGAGGCCTCCGTCGTGAGAGCGGATCGTGATCGCCGCGATCCCGCGGGCCCGCGTCGCCTCGAGCCCGGCGGGGAGCGGACCGGCGGTCGCGAGGAGCGTCATGCCGGTGCGGAAGAGCCGGATCACCCCCTCGTCCGTGCGCGCGGCTTCCGCCGCCTGGAGGGCGAGCTCGGCTGCACCGTCCGGGGGCGGGAGCCTCAGCGAGAGCGACGACCGCTCGAGCCGCTCGACATGCGGGCGCAGGAGCACCGGTCGGCCGCGGCGGATCCGTACCGTCTCGAAAGCGGCCGCGCCGCGCAGCAGCGCCTCGTCGTCCGGATGGAAGACGGGCGAGGCCGGATCGACGAGGCCGCGGCCGGCAACCGCCGCCGCAAGGAGCGCCGTCACCCGAGATCGCCCCCCGGAGAGGTGTCCGAGGGAGACAGGAACGCGGTCCCCCACCCAAGGGCGGGGACGACCCCCTCCGCCCTCAACATCAATTCTACGGCCGATATATGTGACATGTCTGTGCCAGATTCGTGCCGGAAGTGTGACGGATCGCGGGCGGCGGGAGGCGTCATGCCCGCAACGCCTCGGCCGGAACCCGGCTTCCGATCGCGGCGAGGATCGGCCTCGCCTTGACCCAGGACTCCTCGATCTCCGCCTCGGGATCGGAGTCCCAGACGATGCCGCCGCCGACCCAGAGGTGGATCCGGCCGTCCACGACCGCGAGCGTCCGGATCGTGAGCGCAAGCTCGAAGTCGCCGTCGGGGCGCAGGACCCCGAGCGCTCCCATCGAGGCGCCTCGCCCGACGGGCTCGAGCGAGGCGATCAGATCGACGGCTGCGATCTTCGGAGCGCCCGTCACCGAGCCGCCCGGGAACGTCGCCGCGAGGATCTCGGCGAGACCCGCGCCGGGACGTAGCCGGCCTTCGACGGTGGAGACGAGATGCCTCACGCCGGCGAGCTCCCGCTGCGCCATCAGCTTTGGCCAGCGGATCGAGCCCGGCTCGCACACGCGAGCGAGGTCGTTGCGCTCAAGATCGACGATCATCATGTGCTCGGCGCCGTCCTTTGCTCCTTCGACCGGCAGCCCCGCCGGGCGCGTGCCCTTGATCGGCATCGTCACGAGCCGCCGGCCGCGCCGCGCGAGAAAGAGCTCGGGCGATGCCGAGACGATCGCCCACCGTGCGCCCGAGAACGGGTGCGCGACGAGTGGGCGAAGGCCGGCGAGCGCCGCCCCGAGCGCCCGCGGATCGCCCGCGAACGGGGCGGCGAGGTGCTGGACGATGTTCGTCTGGTAGACGTCCCCACGGGCGATCGCGTCGCGAACGCCCTCGACCGCCACGGCATAGCCTTCGTCGTCCCAGGTTCGCGCCCACGGCCCGATCTCGTACCCGCCGATCGCCATGCGGTCCGTGCGGGACACGGAGCGGATGCGACACGCGAGCACGGGGAGCGGGCACGGCTCCGGCGGGGCCGGCGCGGCAGAGCGCCGCAGCACGGCCGACAGCGCGTAGCCGAGGTACAGGTCGGCGACGACGCCGTCGCGCCCCCAGAAACCCTCACTCGCGAGGTAATCCTCGAGCGCGGCGAACGCGCCGGTCGCTTCGTGGAGCTCCAGCACGGAGCGAGCGTACCGCGCTACCGGCGCGTGCCGAGCGTGAGGAGGTACCGGCGCGGCGCGTGGATCTTCTCCCCCTCGCGGTAGGACTCGTAGAGCTCGACGAACGCCTCGTGGAACGCCGCGGCGCGATCCGGCTCGAGCTTCGCGAGGAGGGTGATCACCGGGGGCGCCGACGTGGAGAAGAGCTCCCAGAGCTCCTCACCGGAGTCCGCGTCGATCCACAGCGTCCCGTCGCTGAACTCGAGCTCGAAGTCCTCCCCGAGCATGTCCTCGACGTGATCCTCCCGTCCCCACTCGGCAGCCTCGCGCCCTTCGAGTGGCTCCTCGGTGAAACGGCGGTAGAGCTCTCCGAGCTTCGGGTTCGGCTTCCAGGCGGTGAATCCGAGCCGGCCGCCGGGCTTCGCGACGCGCGCGAGCTCGCCCGCGACGTTCGCGTGGTCGGCCGCGAAGATCAGGCCGAAGTTCGAAGCGATCACGTCGAACTCACCGTCGTCGTAGGGCAGGTACTCGACGTTGCCCACGTCGAACCGCACGGTGAGGCCGGCTGCCTCGGCGTCCTCGCGGGCCTTCTCGACCAACGGCTCCGACGCGTCGAATGCGGACACCTCGGCCCCGGCGCGGGCTGCGCGGATCGCGACGGCACCCGTGCCGGTCCCGAGGTCGAGCAACCGCTCCCCGGCCCGGGGCGCGAGGCGCTCCGTGAGCTCGTCGTGGATCGGATCCAGGACCGTGGAGAGGCGGTCGTACATCTCTTCGTTCCAGAGATCCACTACGCCCGGGAGCATACTGACGGCATGGGAAGTCTCTTCGACGACGCCGCCGGGCGGCGGCTCGAGGCCGGCGCGCCACTCGCACAGCGGCTACGGCCCTCGAGCCTCGACGGGTTCGTCGGCCAGGCGCACGTGATCGGGCCGGGCCGCGCCCTTCGCCTCGCGATCGAGGCCGACCGGGTCCCGTCGCTCGTCCTCTACGGACCGCCGGGCACGGGGAAGACGACGCTCGCGCGGATCGTCGCCGGCGTCACCGGCTCGGAGTTCGAGGAGCTCTCGGCCGTGTCGGCGACCGTCGCCAACGTCCGGGACGTGCTCGGCCGGGCTCGCGAGCGGCTCGGCGCGACCGGCCGGCGGACGATCCTCTTCCTCGACGAGATCCACCGCTTCAACAAGGCGCAGCAGGACGCGCTCCTGCCCGGCGTCGAGGAGGGAGTCGTGACGCTGATCGGCGCGACGACCGAGAACCCGTACTTCGAACTGAACTCGGCGCTCCTCTCGCGGATGCAGATCTACGAGCTCGAGGCGCTCGGACCGCACGAGCTGCGGGAGATCGTCCGGAACGGCGCGTCCGAGCTGCGCATCGAGCTCGCCCCGGAGGTCGAGGAGCTGATCGCCTCCCGCGCGGGCGGGGATGCCCGGAGCGCGCTCGGGATCCTCGAGCTCTCGGCGCAGACGGCGGGCACCGAACCGCTCACGGTCGCTCATGTCGAGGACGCAGCCCGAAAGCGCCCGCTGCTCTACGACCGCGGCGGCGATGCCCACTATGACACGATCTCCGCCTGGATCAAGTCGACGCGAGCCTCGGACGTACAGGCCTCGGTCTACTACCTCGCCGTGATGCTCGAAGGCGGCGAGGACGCGAGGTTCAGCGCCCGCAGGATGATCGTACTCGCCTCCGAGGACATCGGCAACGCCGATCCGCAGGCACTCCTCGTCGCAGTCGCGGCCGCGCAGGCGGTCGAGCACGTCGGCCTGCCGGAGGCGCGCCTCAACCTCGCCCAGGCCGCCGTCTACCTCGCGCGGGCCCCGAAGTCGAACGCGTCGTACAAGGCTCTCTCGGCCGCGGCCGCCGACGTGCGGGAGCACGGGCACCTGCATCCGCCGGATGCGCTCCGCTCGGCCGGCTACGCGGGAGCGAAGAAGCTCGGGCGCGGAAAGGGATACCTCTACCCGCACGAGGATCCGGCAGGCTTCGAGGTCGACTGCCTACCGGACGAGCTGAAGGGACGCGTGTACTACCGGCCCTCGGGCAACGGAGAGGAGACCGGCCGCGAGCCGGGCTGACCCGTTCGCGGCGCGGCCGATATCATGTGACCGATGAGCAGCGTGCGCACCTACCAGGCACCGCCTCCGCCGCCGAAGGACTGATTCGCCGAGCGGTCGGTTCACGGCCCCGGAGCGTCGCGGATCGCCAGCATCGCCTCGGCGAGCTCCTGGAAGTATTCGAAGGTGTCCGGCTCGCCGTCGAGCGCTCTCAACGTCAGGACTGCGGGCTCCCACGTCCTCCACGCCTGCATGACGCCTCCGCCCCACATCTTGTAGACGAGCTCGTTCGAGATGACCTCCTCGTCGACGAGGACGCCCATCGACTCGACCAGGTTGGCGAGGAGCACGAGGGTGCTCCAGTCGTCGCGCTGGGCCTGCTCGGGCGCTCCCGAGGCGCTCCCGAACAGCGCGGCGGCGAGGTCGGCCAGCTTCTCCGGCTGGTAACTCGCCTGCAGCGCGATCGATCGCACGGTGGCCGGGTCGCTCCATTGCTGCTGGAGGTCGGTGATCAGCTGGCCGTATCGCGTCCGGCGACCCTCGGCGACGCCGTCGAGAGCCGAGCGCGTCGAGAGATAGAGGAAGCCTGCCGTGACGACGGCGACCGCCAGTCCCGCGACCGCCGCGGCGGCGGTGATCCAGGCCGGCCAGTCGAGCGCGAGGATCAACACGCGGCCGCTGACACGCCGCTCAGAGGATTCGCGCGCCGAGGGCGCTGGCCGCGAGCTCGACGGCGAGCGCCGCCGTCTCGTTGGCCTCGTCGAGGATCGGGTTGACCTCGACGAGGTCGAGCGAGTCGAGCCGCCCGGACTCGGCGACGAGCTCGAGCGCGAGGTGTGCCTCCCGGTAGGAGAGCCCGCCGCGAACCGGGGTGCCCACGCCGGGGGCGAACATCGGGTCGACCGCGTCGAGATCGAAGCTGACGTGCAGGAACGACGTCCCGTCGAGGAACGCGAGCGCCTCGCGCATCACCCGCTCGGTGCCGCTCCGGTCGATCTCGCTCATCGTGAACACGCGCACGTTCGCCCGCTCGAGGAGCTCCCGCTCGCCGGCGTCGATCGACCTGATCCCGACGAGCGCGGCGCGCTCGACGGACACCGCCGGCCAGGCGTCCGTCTCGAACGCGCTCCCCGCGATCCCGAACGCCGCGGCGAGCGGCATCCCGTGCACGTTCCCGGACGGCGAGGTCTCGGGCCGGTTGATGTCGCAGTGCGCGTCGATCCACAGCACGCCGCCCGGGCCGTCGACGCGAGCCATCCCGCCGAGCGTCCCCATCGCAACCGAGTGGTCGCCTCCGAGCACGAGCGGGAGGCTCCCTTCCGCGCGCGCCTCCGCAACGCGATCCGCGACGCGGGCGCACGACTCCATGATCGCGTTCAGGTACCGGGCGCCCGGAGAGCCGGTCTCGGTCGCCTCCGCGACCCGCGCCTCCACATCGCCCCGGTCGAGGCAGCGGATGCCGAGCCCGTCGAGGCGCTCCTGCAACCCGGCGTAGCGGATCGCGGAGGGGCCCATGTCGACCCCGCGCCGGCCGGCGCCGAGATCGAGCCCCGCACCGATCACGACAACCGAACGGTTGCTGCGTTCCGCGCTCACCGCGGAAGGCTAGACGCCGCGGCGGGTAGACTGCGGTGCGCGGCGGGGTAGCTCAGTTGGTAGAGCACACGGCTGAAAACCGTGGTGTCGCCGGTTCAAGTCCGGCCCTCGCCACTCCTCGGAATCTCACGTTGCGGGCGGCCGCCCGCCCGAGATCGGTTCACAGATCGGTCGCGCGGATCCTGACCTCGTCGCCCGCCTGCGCCTCCGTGAGCGCGGACGCGTTCCCGCCGTTGATCGCGATCGAATAGGCGCCGTAGCTGTCCTCGTAGAGGATCAGCTCACCCCGGTTCGCATCGGCATAGGTCTCCGCGACGATCGCGTAGTACGGGGTGAGGGCGAAGCTCAGCTCCACCTGAACGCCCGGAGTGAGGCCCAGCGCCTCGATCTCACGTGAGGCGGCGTTGAGCCTGAGATTGCCGAACCGGTCGATGTCCGCCACCGCAGCGACGAGCTCGCCCGCCTCGATCGTCGCCGCCGGCAGATCCAGCCGCACGAGGCGCGCCGGATCGAGCTCCTCGCCGAGGTCGTCGAAGTGAGCCCCGGCTGCGAGATGCGCCGAGACAGGCGCGAAGACGTCCCGCGCGTGGAAGGTTCGAGAGACCCGACCGAGGTGGTAGTGAGCATTCGTGAGGCTGCGCGCGCCCTCGACACCCTCGGCGTCCGCGGCGACCATGAGGAGGCCGTTGTCGGGGCCGACGAACACACGCCCGCTTGCCGCACGCACCGCGACCGCCCGGCGCTCGCTCCCGACGCCGGGGTCGACGACCGCGAGATGGACGCCGACGGGAAGGTACGGCAACGCCCGGGCAAGCACGAGCGCGCCCTGGGTCACGGCCTGGGCCGCGATGCCGTGGGTGATGTCCAGGATCTCCGCGTCCCGAGCGATCTTTCGCATCACGCCCCTGCAGACGCCGACGAAATCGTCCTGAAGGCCGAAGTCGGTCAGGAACGTGATCGTGTCGAACATCAGTCGCCGTCCGGCAGGCGCTCCGTCGCGTACTCGGCGATCGCCTCGACGAGCCCGTCGAGGTCGTGTGTCGTCGCCTCGATCGCGACGAGCAGGCCGACCGACTCGGCGACCTTGGTCGTCTCGGGACCGATCGAGATCGCGGGCGCCGTCCCGCCGACGAAGGCGTACGCACGCGCGGCAGAGCCCGACGCCAGCACGACGACGTCGCCCGCGGGCGGGTCGGGCTGGAGCAGCACCGTGCTGTAGAGCGGGACGAAGTCGGCTCCGAGCGCGTCGATCGGGCCGCGGCGGGAGTTCTCGGCGGCGAGGTAGACGACGCGGCCCTCGGGCTTCGGAAACTCGGCCGCAAGGCCGTCCGCGGTCGAGACCGTCGCGACGAACGCCGGCTCGATCCCGTGCCCCCGGAGCGTCTCGGC
>DASZLW010000066.1:0-2691 GCA_035552175.1 Gaiellaceae bacterium
AGCGCGATTCCGATGATCGGGACGATCCGTGCGCCGAGCTTCCCGATCAGCGTCTGGGCGAGAGCTGCTCCGATCACGATCCCGAACGTCACCGGGACGAACCCGAGACCGGCCTTCAGCGGGTGATAGTGGAGGATCTGCTGCACGTACAGCGACGCGAGATAGAACATCGCGAAGAGCCCCGAGATCACGAAGAGGATCGAGAGGTTCGCCGCCGTGAGCGACCTGACGCGGAAGATGTTGAGCCGGATCAGCGGCGCCTTCGAGCGCGACTCGATCACGACGAACGCGACGAGTAGCGCGATCGCGGCCACGAACAGACCGAGCGTGCGTCCGGACGTCCACCCGTACTCCTGCGCCTTCACGATGTCGTAGACGAGCACGAGCAGACCGCCCGTGACGGTCGTCGCGCCCGCGATGTCCACCGTCTCCGGACGCTGCTCTGCACGCGAGTTGGCGATGAAGCGAAGGGCGAGCGCGGCCGTGACGATCCCGATCGGGAGGTTGATGAAGAAGACCCACCGCCACGAGAAGTCCTGGGTGAGCCAGCCGCCGATCACGAGCCCGACGGCGCCGCCGCCCGCGGCGATCGCGCTCCAGATCCCGAGTGCCTGCGTGCGCTCCTTCCCCTCGGAGAACGTGGTGGTGATGATCGAGAGCGCCGCCGGCGAGACGAGCGCCGCCCCGAATCCCTGGACGCCGCGGCCGGCGATCAGCATGTCCGATGACGATGCGAGCCCGTTGACGAGAGAGGCGACCGTGAAGATCGCGAGCCCTGTGATGAAGAGCGTCTGCCGGCCGAAGAGGTCGGATGCACGTCCGCCGAGCAGCAGGAAGCCGCCGAAGATCAGGCCGTACGCGTTCACGACCCATTGCAGGCTCGAGTACGAGAAGTGCAGGTGCGTCTGAATCGTCGGGAGCGCGACGTTCACGATCGTCGCGTCGAGGACGACCATGAACTGCGCGACGCACACGAGCACCAGCACGAACCACCGATTCACCACGCGACCACTCAAACCGACCACCTCTCCCTAAATGAACTCAACGATCCGGTTACCGTAGCAGAAGTGGACTGCGTAGTTCGGTTACGGTCCGGAGATGGGAACTGCGACGCCCGTCCGGCGCTCGTTCGCCTGGGAGGCGTGCGGTGCAGGGCCCGACCCGGGCACGCGCGAAGGGGCCACCGGGAGCGGATCGCCTGTTAAATCTTTAAAAAGGTTCACCGAGCCGGTTGCGCTTTCATCCCCCGCCTCCACTGACCTTCCGCCCTCCGGCCTTGCGGCCCTCTGCGTACTGGTCCTTGGAAGCGGCTTCGACTTACTCGCGCTCCGTACTCGGTGCGAGGGGGAAACTACGCGCCGGAGGCGAGCCCGGCAAGGGTCGGTGAACGAGGTTTTTCGCAACGAGCGAGAACTTCGCGTTCGGCTGCCGCCAGAAGGTCTGGTAGACCGCCGTGATGTCTCGGCGGACGTGGGCGCTCTTCGGCGCGATGTGCGTGATCTGGGGGATCCCGTACCTGCTGATCAGGGTCGCGGTTCGCGAGCTGACACCCGCGACCCTCGTGTTCGGGCGGACATTCCTCGGTGCCGCGATCCTGCTCCCGTTCGCGGCGGCTCGCGGCGAGCTCCGTGGGCTCTGGCGGCACCGGTGGCCGCTTCTTGCTTTCGCGGCGGTCGAGATTGCCGCGCCGTGGTTCCTGCTCGGAAGCGCCGAGAAGCGCCTGACGAGCTCGTTGACGGGACTACTGCTCGCCGCGGTGCCGCTGATCGGGGCGGTCGTCGCGACGTTCAGCGGGGACGACGACCCGCTCGGCGGCCGGCGACTCGTCGGCCTGCTGCTCGGCCTCGGCGGTGTTGCCGCGCTCGTCGGGCTCGACCTCGGCAACACCGATGTCCTCGCCCTCGTCGAGGTCGGCGCCACTGCGGTCGGGTATGCGGTCGGCCCGATCATGCTGTCGCGTTGGCTCTCGGGCGTTCCCGGGCTCGGGGTGATGGCGGTGTGCCTGACGGCGTGCGCCGTCGGCTACGTACCCGTCGCGGCGTTCGAGCTCCCCTCGAAGTTTCCCGCAGGGCGCGTGCTCGCCTCGGTCGCCTGCCTCGCGGCGGTCTGCACGGCGCTCGCGTTCGTCCTCTTCTTCCGCCTGATCGCCGAGGTCGGGCCGACACGCGCCACCGTGATCACCTACGTGAATCCGGTCGTTGCGGCGGTTCTCGGCGTAACGGTGTTGAGCGAACGGTTCACTGCCGGAATGGCAGCCGGCTTCGCGCTCGTGCTCGCCGGGTCGGTGCTCGCGACGCGACCCGCCTCGCGCCACGAGATCGCCGCGGTCGCGGCCGCCGAGCCCTAATCCGTCGCGGTCTCTTCGCTGCGCTTGCGCGCGGCGGCGATCATCTTCTCGGCCTCGCTGCGGTTCCCGAACCCGCGCGTCACGACGGAGCCCTTGTGGTCGAGATCCTTGTAGACCTGGAAAAAGTGCTCGATCTCGTCACGGAGACCGGACGGGATGTCGTGGATGTCGGCGAGACGGGCCCACGTCGGGTCGTTGAGCGGCACGCAGATCACCTTCTCGTCCGAGCCCTTCTCGTCCGACATGTTGAAGATCCCGATCGGCCGCACGCGGATCCGGCAGCCGGGGAACGTCGGATCGCTGACGAGCACGAGCGCATCGAGCGGGTCGCCGTCCTCGGCAAG
>DASZLW010000067.1:0-8788 GCA_035552175.1 Gaiellaceae bacterium
TGAGATCCGGCCAGAGGGGGTTCGTAGGAACTGGGGCACGCGGCGAGAATCCCGAACAGCGCATGCCGCGCCAACCCTCAGCCCCCCCGCCGGCTCGCGCGGCTCAACCGGCACGTGTTGCAAGTCACGAAGTCGGCGACCTGCCGCGCGGCGACGGTCATCCCGCGCGCCAGGTACCGGCGCCCGGCGCCCGCGATACCGAGGTCGAGTCGTTCCTCGCGCTGCTCGCCGCACGGCGGGCCCCGGCGACGGTCGACGCCTACCGCCGAGACCTCGCGCGACTCGGTGCGTTCCTCGGCATGCCCGTCGCGATCGCGACGACGGACGAGCTCGAGGGCTACACGGCGTCGATGCGAGCCGAGGGGCTTTCATCCGCAACGATCGGACGGCGCACGGCCGCGGCGCGCACGTTCTTCCGCCACCTCCAGCTCATCGGCCTACGGGCCGACAACCCCGCGGCCGAGCTCTCGCTTCCCCGTCGGACACGAAAGGTCCCGCGCACGCTTTCGGCTGCGGAGGTGGAGAAGCTGATCGAGGCGGCAAAGGGCGTCACCCCGCGCGCCCTCCGGGACAGGGCGCTCGTCGAGCTCCTCTACGGAGCAGGGCTTCGCGTCTCCGAGGCGGTCGGGCTCCAGGCGCAGGGCATCGACGCCAGGGAGCGCACGGTTCGAGTGCTCGGCAAGGGCGGAAAGGAGCGGGTCGTCCCGATCGGGCGCCGCGCCGCCGACGCAATCCAGCGTTACCAGGCGCGGGGGCGCCCGTTCATGCTGCGCCGGAACCGGCGCGAGCTCTTCCTGAACGCAAAGGGCGGCGCGCTGACGCGGTCGGGCGCGTTCCTGATCCTCCGCCGCCTCGCCGACACCGCGGGACTCGAGCCGGGGCGCGTCCATCCCCACCTTCTACGCCATTCGTTCGCCACGCACCTCCTCGACAACGGGGCCGATCTGCGGAGCGTGCAGGAGATGCTCGGTCACGCCGACCTCTCGACGACCGAGCTCTACACGCACGTCTCGGATCGGCGGCGGCGCGAGGCGTACTTCGCAGCCCACCCGCACGCCCAGCGCGAGAAGAACCTGCACGAGAAGCAGCAGCGCGAGTCTTGAGCTACTTCGCCGGTCCGGCTTTGCGGCGGAGCAACTGAGCGACCTTCGCCGCCGCTGCGCGAAGCTCGCGGTCGGCCTCGTCGTCGTCCGCGAGTGCCGCGAGGATGCCGATCGTGTCGCGCTGAGCGGAGCCGTTTCGCAAGGCCATGACCGCGAGCCGGCGCACGGCGTTGTTCTCGTCGTGCGCGGCGAGCTCGTGAAGCAGAGGACGCATGCCGTTGACGACTCCCGGGTGATCGCGCGAGAGCGCCTCGACCGAGATCAGCGCCGAGCCGCGGCAGGCCGGGCTGACGTCCTCGAGCCCGCGGCGAAGGAGCTCGATCTTCTGGCGGTAACGGAACTGGGAGATGGCGCGAAACGCGACGGCGCGTTCGCGGAAGTCGGCCGAGCGCGCCGACGCCTCGACGTCCTCGTCCCACTTCGAGCGCAGCCCGGCGAGCTGTTGCTCCTCGCCCTTCTCCGCGAGTGCAGCCGCCTCGGTGGCGGCCTCGGCGAGGTTCACACTTCTGCCGGCGAATGCGCCGAACGACCGACGTAGCGCGCGGAAGGACGGATCAGGCGCCCCGTGCGCTTCTCCTCGATGATGTGAGCCGACCAGCCCGCGACCCGCGCGCACCCGAACATCGGCGGGTACATGTCGTGCGGGATCTGCGCCACATCGAGGACGACGGCCGCCCAGAAATCGACGTTGGTCGGAAGCGGACGCTCCGGGTGCCGCTCGCGGAGTGCCTCGAGGGCGGCATGCTCGAACTCGTCCGCGACCTGGAACCGCGGCGAGCCGAGCTCCTCGGCCGTCCGCCGTAGCACGCGAGCCCGCGGATCCTCGGCCCGGTAGATCCGGTGCCCGAACCCCATGATGCGTTCGCCGCGTCCGAGCAGATCCTGGACGTAGGCAGCCGGGTCGCCCGTCTCCTCGACCGCATCGAGCATCGGGAGGACGCGGGCCGGCGCGCCGCCGTGGAGAGGGCCGGAGAGGGTCCCTACCGCGGCCGACAGAGCCGCAGCGCAGTTCGCCCCGGTCGAGGCGGCGATCCGTGCGGTGAACGTCGAGGCGTTGAGCCCATGCTCGGCGGCCGTGACCCAGTAGGTGTCGAGCGCCTTGATGTGCTTCGGATCCGCTTCGCCGCGCCACCGGATCAGGAACTGGGCGGCCGCGTTCTCGCCCTGCTCGACCTCCGACTCCGGCACGGTCGTGCCGTCGCCGCGGGCGGCCTGCGCCACGAGCGACAGCGCGGCGGCAGAAAGCCGCGCCAGATCGTCCCGGGCGGCTTCGGGCGTCATGTCGACGAGCTGCTCGAGGCGCCACTTGGGCCCGAGCGTTGCGAGCCCGGCCTGGAGGTCGGCCATCACCGAGCCGCTCGGATCCTGGAGCTCGATCCGCTCCGCCCTCGGCATCCCCGGCTCGAAGCTCTCGTCGACGAGAAGCCCCCACACCTTCTCGAACGGGTACTTCCCGACGAGCTCCTCGATGTCGACACCGCGGTACCGGAGCGACCCTCCTTCCTTGTCGGGCTCCGCGATCTCTGTCTCGAAGGCGATGACGCCCTCGAGGCCCGGATGGAACTCGCTCATCCCGAAAACGCTACCCGATGCGTAGAACCCGCTGAGCGGCCGGTTCGCGGCGGGCCAAATCGCGCGCCAACGTAGAATGCCCGGCTCGTATGGCCCACACTGTCACTCTCATCCCCGGCGACGGCATCGGACCGGAGCTCACCGAGGCCACGCGCCGCGTGCTCGAGGCAACGGGTGTCGCGTTCGACTGGGACGTCCAGCCGGCCGGCGCGGACACCATGGCGGAGCACGGCGGCAACCCGTTGCCGGACGAGACGCTCGACTCCGTGCGCCGGAACGGGGTCGCGCTGAAGGGACCGATCACGACCCCGGTGGGGACGGGGTTCCGATCGGTCAACGTCGGCCTCAGGCTCATGCTCGACCTGTACGCGCAGGTGCGCCCCTGCAAGACCTACGAGGGCGTCCGCACCCGCTACGACGACGTCGACCTGGTGATCGTGCGCGAGACCACGGAGGACATCTACGCCGGGATCGAGTTCGAGCAGGGCACGCCCGAGGCCGAGGAGCTGATCGCGTGGCTCGCCGCCCACGGCAGGAAGATGCCGCAACCCGACTCCGGGATCTCGATCAAGCCGACCTCCTACACCGGTACGCGCCGCGTATTCGAGTTCGCCTTCGACTACGCCCGGCGGATGGGCCGGAAGAAGATCACGGCCGTCCACAAGGCGAACATCATGAAGTTCACCGACGGTCTCTGGCTGCACGAGGCGCAGGCTGTCGCGGCGGAGAACCCGGACATCGAGTTCGAGGACCGGATCGCCGACAACATGTGCATGCAGCTCGTCCAGCGGCCCGAGGAGTACGACATGATGGTGCTCCCGAACCTGTACGGCGACATCATCTCGGATCTCGCGGCGGGGCTGGTCGGGGGCCTCGGGATGGCGCCCGGCGCAAACTTCGGCAAGGGCGTCGCGGTGTTCGAGCCGACGCACGGCTCGGCCCCGAAATACGCGGGGCAGAACAAGGTGAACCCGATCGCGCAGATGCTCTCCGGGATGCTGATGCTCCGTCATCTCGGCGAGATGGATGCCGCCGACCGCCTCGAGACCGCGATCGCCGAGCTGATCCGCGAAGGCAAGAGCCTCACCTACGACATGAAGCTCTCGCGCGACGACCCGACCGCAGTCGGAACGAGCGAGGTTGCCGATGCGCTCATCGCGAAGCTCCAGTAGTACAGATACGGGTACGGCGAGACAGGTTTTCGGGATGGTTCGAGTCGAAATGAGCCCTGAATGAGCAGGCGTCGCAAGGTCACGATCGTCGGAGCGGGAAACGTCGGTGCGACCTGCGCCCAGGTGCTCGCGGCCCGCGACTACGCGGACGTCGTCCTCGTCGACATCAAGGAAGGCTTTCCGCAGGGGAAGGCGCTCGACATCGGCCAGATGGGCGCCGTGCTCGGCTACGAGCCGAACGTGACGGGATCGAACGGCTACGAGGAGTCGGCCGGCTCGTCGGTCGTCGTGATCACGGCGGGCCTGCCACGCGGCCCCGGGATGAGCCGCGACGACCTCGTGACGACGAACGAGAAGATCGTCGCCGACGTGACCTCGAAGGTGATCTCGCAGTCACCGGACGCGGTGATCGTCGTGGTGTCGAACCCCCTCGATGCGATGTGCCACGTGGCCAAGAACGTCTCGGGCCTCCCGCGGGAACGCGTGCTCGGGATGGCGGGCATCCTCGACACGGCGCGCTTCTCCACGTTCATCGCGTGGGAGACGGGCGCGTCGGTGAAGGACGTGCAGACGCTCGTTCTCGGCGGCCACGGCGACCAGATGGTGCCGCTCGTGAGCGCCACCCGCGTCGGCGGAGTTCCGCTGCGGGCGCTCGTCGCAGCGGAGAGGATCGATGCGATGATCGAGCGCACCGCGAAGGGCGGCGGCGAGCTCGTCGAGCTTCTCGGGACATCGGCCTGGTATGCCCCGGGCGCCGCCGCCGCCCAGATCGTCGACGCGATCATGCTCGACGAGAAGCGCGTGCTTCCGTGCGCGGCCTACCTCCAGGGCGAATACGGGATCGACGGCCTCTACGTCGGAGTCCCGGTCAAGCTCGGCGCCGACGGCGTCGAAACGATCGTCGAGCTCGAGCTCGACGACACCGAGGCGGCGGCGCTGAAGGCGTCGTCCGAAGCGGTGCGCGAGGTCGTCGGCGTTCTCAGCACCGGCCGCTGAATCCTCCTTCGACGCCCGCCCCGTCCGGGCCTCCGAGGCGTAGAGTAATCGGGTGAGCATGCGGCGCTTACGTCTCCGGCGCCTTCTCCGTCCCGAGGTCGCACTCGGGCTCGGTGTGCTCCTCGCAATCACCTTCGCGGCGCTGAGGCTGATCGCGTCGCGGGACTACGTGTTCCTGCCGGACAAGGCACATCCCGTGGCGCCGCTCGTCACCGTCGCGGGGGGCCACGTTCGGAACCACGGGGGCGGGATCTATTTCGTCGACGTGGTCGTCCGGCGAGCGTCGCTGCTCGAGCAGATCTTCGGCGGCCCGATCCTCACGTCGGGCGGCGACCTCGTGCCGCCGGTGGACGTCGTCGCGCCCGGTGAGACCGACGCCGAGGAGGAGCAGGCGAGCCTCTCCGAGATGCGGCAATCCCAGCAGACCGCGGCGGCTGTGGCGCTCAAGACCGCCGGCCGGAAGGTCACGACGATCGAGACCGGCGCCCAGGTCGACCAGATCGTCCTCGGGTACCCGGCGGCCGGAAAGCTCGAGCCGGACGACGTGATCGTCGCGATCGACGGCAAGCCGGTTCACTCCCTCCAGGACCTCCATGCGGACCTGCTCGGGAAGAAGGTGGGAACTACCTTCCGGTTCACGTTCCTCCGGGGAAGCACACGACGGACGATCTCGCTCAAGACCGTTCCCGAGGTGACCGGATCGAAGATCGGCGTGATCGGGATCCAGGTAGACCAGGCGACGAGGTTCCGGCTCCCGATCCGGGTCTCGATCGACGCCCACAACGTCGGCGGCCCATCGGCGGGCCTCGCCTTCGCGCTCCAGGTCCTGCAGGAGCTCGGCCAGAACGTCGACCACGGCCACAAGATCGCCGCGACGGGGACGATTTCGCCCGACGGACAGGTCGGTGAGATCGGCGGAATCAAGCAGAAGACGATCGGCGCACGCGAAGCGGGTGTGGATGCCTTCCTCGTCCCGGCCGGCCAGAACGCCGCCGATGCCCGGAAGTACGCCCACGGGCTCCGGATCATCCCTGTGAAGAACTTTCAACAGGCGTTGCACGCCCTGGCAACGTTGCCTGCGACGCGCGGCTGAGCTGCGTTGCCACTTCGGGCACGATTGCCCGAAAACGGCTAGAAACCTCGCGTTTTCACGCTCCGGAAAGGGCCGGAAACTGCGCGTTTTCTATCCTGGCAAGCCTGTTACTCGAGCCTCTGGCATGCGTAGGATCGCTGCGCGGCAGGCTCCCCGCCTCGCCACCACCCCCCGATGAGCAAGCAACCGCCGACCTGCCTGGACTGCTACTTCCACCGCCATGGGCTGTGCGCCCTCGTTGCGGACAAGCCCTGCCCGACGTTCAGGGCCGCGGGTCAGCTGCTCTTGCCGCCGCCGCAACCGCAGCTCGTCCCACGGACGCTCGCAGCCGCGACCACCTCCGCCGCGTACGGCTAACGCCGACTCGCCTCGACCAGGCGCCCACCGCAGGCTGGCGTCAAGCGGTTTTCTCAGGCGGACGCCGCCGCGGCAAGCCGCACGACGCCCTCGTCGATCTCGTCGGGCGTCACGTAGCTGTATGCCAGGCGGATCGTGTTGGGCGCGCCGCCGAAGTCGCTGCCGAGCACGGCGGTGACACCCTCTGCACGGTCGAGCACCTCGCTGGCATTCGCTCCGTCCGGCAGCTCGAGCCAGATGAAGTAGCCGCCCTCCGGCCGCGACCAGGTCGCGCCCGACATGTGTTTCTCGAGCGCGGAGAGCATCGCGTCGCGGCGCGACTTCAGGAGCCCGTTGACGCGAACGAGGTTCGGCTCGAAGGCGCCCCGATCGATGAACTCGAACACGACCGCCTCGCTCAGGAGCGCGGGGGTGATGTAGGTCGAGTTGGCGCGTGCCACGAGCTGCGGCGCGAGATTCTCCGGCAGGATGTACCAACCGACGCGGAGCCCGGGCGAGACCGTCTTCGAGAACGACGAGGTGTAGATCACGCTGTCGCGGCCGAGCTCGTACATCGACGGCGGCCGCTCCCCCTCGAACCGGATGCGGCCGTACGGATCGTCCTCGAGGATCAGCGCGTCATGGACTTTCGCGATCTCGACCACGCGGCGCCGGCGATCCTCGGGCAGCGTCCTTCCGCTCGGATTCTGGAAGGTCGGGATCGTGTAGACGAAGGCGGGGTTCGGGTTCGCCTCGAAGGCCTTCTCGACCTCTTCCGGGACGAGGCCGTGCTCGTCCATCCCCATCGGCACGACGGTGTCGCCGTACGCCGTGAGGATCTTGAGCGGCCGGTCGTAGGACGGCGATTCGACGAACACGGTCTGCCCGCGGCCGTAGTGCTCCGTGAGAAGCACGAAGCCCTGCAGCGCACCGTTCGTGAGAAGCACCTGGTTCGGCGCGACGTCGAACCACTCGCCGATCACCTCGCGGAGCGGCAGGTAGCCGGCCCCGGCGTCGTAGGAGAGGATCCGCTTGCCGTCGCGCGCCAGGACGACGCGAGCGCAGTCGGCGAGCTCGTCTTCGGCGAGGCACTCGGGTGCAGGGACGCCGCGCGCGAAAGAGATCGGTTCCATGCCCACGAATGTATCGGTCGGGCGGCCGCTCTCCGGCCGGGAACCGTTAGCCGAGGCGCGTCGCGACGAGCGCAGCGACCTCGGTCGGCGTCCTCCCCACCGCGATCCCGGCGGCCTCCAGGGCGTCCTTCTTGCCCTGCGCGGTGCCGGAGGAGCCCGAGATGATCGCTCCGGCGTGGCCCATCGTCTTCCCGGGCGGAGCCGAGAAGCCGGCGATGTAGGCGATCACCGGCTTGGTCAGGTGGTGGGCGACGTGGTTCGCGGCGCTCTCTTCCTCGCTTCCCCCGATCTCGCCGACGAGGACGACGAGGTCCGTCTCGGGGTCGGCCTCGAACCGGTCGAGGATGTCGACGAAGCTCGAGCCGATCACCGGGTCGCCGCCGATGCCGACGATCGTCGAGTTTCCGATCCCCAGCTCGGCCAGCTCGTTGCCGATCTGGTAGGTCAACGTGCCCGAGCGCGAGACGAGCCCCACCCGGCCCGGCGCGAACACCTCGGCCGGGATGATCCCGACGTTCGCCTTCCCGGGCGAGAGCGCACCGGGGCAGTTCGGGCCGATCACCGTCACGCCGCGCGAGCGGGCGTAGGCGACGGCGCGGAGCGTGTCGTGCACCGGGATGTGCTCGGTGATGCAGACGACCGTGTGGATTCCGGCGTCGACCGCCTCGTAGACCGCGTCAGGTGCGGAACGCGCGGGAACGAAGACCAGCGCGGTGTCGGCCTGGGTCTCGGCGACCGCGGCGGCGACCGTGCCGAAGACGGGAATGCCCTCGACGTCCTCGCCGTCCTTCCCCGGCGTGACGCCGGCGACGACGTTCGTGCCGTACGCCCTGTTTCGGAGTCCGTGGAAGCGGCCTTCGCTACCGGTGAGGCCCTGGACGACGAGACGCGTGTCCCCGTCGACGAGGATCGCCATCAGGCCGGTCGCCCGAGCAGGGCGATGCGCTCGAAGACGACGTTGCCGCCGTCGATCCGGTCGCGGAGAAGGGCGCGGACGCACTCGGCCTCCTCGCCCTCGCAGCCCGTGCGCTCGAGCCACGGCTCGAGCTCGATCGGGAAGGCGAACGTGCGGATGGCCTCGACTTCGAGGCCGGCCCCCGCGAAGAAGCCGCGCCACTCGGCCTCGGTGTAGGTACGCACGTGCGACGGGTCGCGGAGCTTCTCGGCTCGCTCGGTGTCGTCTCCTCCGAAGAGGTTGTCGACCGCGATCACGCGTTTCGAGGCCACGCGCGCGAGCTCGCAAGTCGCCTGCTCGACATCCGCGAAGTGATGCGCCGCCACCCGTGTCACCGAGAGGTCGAAAGCGCCGTCGGCGAACGGCAGGTGCTCTGCGAAGCAGATGACGTCCGGCTGCATCCCGGGTGCCGGGTCGCAGCTCACGAC
>DASZLW010000068.1:0-3240 GCA_035552175.1 Gaiellaceae bacterium
TCGGGCCCGGCTCTACGACCTCCACTACCGCAAGCCGACTCCACTCGTGCCGCTTTCGGACATCGTCGAGATCCCGGGTCGGCTCGACTGGCGCGGTGAGGAGCGCGTGCCGCTCGACGAGGCGGCCGTCCGTGCCGCCGCCGCACGAGCGCGCAGCGAAGGCTTCGGCGCCGTCGCGGTTTCGCTCCTCTTCAGCTTCTTGAATCCCGAGCACGAGTTGCGCGTCGAGCAGATCATGCGCGAGGAGCTCGACGGGGTGACGATCTCGCTCTCCCACCGTGTGGCACGCGAGTGGAGGGAGTACGAGCGGACCTCGTCCGCCGTCGTCGAGGCCTACACCGCGCCGGTGATCCGCAGCTATCTCGAGCGGCTCCAGACGGAGATGGAGCGACAGGGGCTCGGGGTCCCGCTGCACGTGATGCAGTCGAGCGGGGGTGTCGTCACGGCGGAGTCTGCGCGCGAGCGGCCGCTGCAGACGCTGCTCTCGGGGCCGGTCGGCGGCACGATGGGCCTCGTAGCGCTCGCTCGCTCGCTCGAACGCCCGAACCTGATCGGTATCGACATGGGCGGGACGAGCTTCGACGTGAGCCTCGTGATCGCCGGCAAGCCCGACGTCTCGACCGAGACCTCGCTCGAGGGCTTCCCGCTGCTGATGCCGATCGCGAACATCCACACGATCGGCGCCGGCGGCGGCTCGGTCGCCTACGGCGAGGTCGGGGGGCTGCGCGTCGGGCCCGAGAGCGCCGGCGCCGATCCGGGCCCCGCCTGCTACGGGCGTGGAGGCACCCGTCCCACCGTGACCGACGCGAACCTCGTGCTCGGCCGTATCGATCCCGACACCTTCGCCGGCGGGCGCATGTCGCTCGACAGCGGCGCCGCACGCACCGCGGTGGCCGCGCTCGGCGAGGAGCTCGGGCTCGGAGTGCCCGAGCTCGCCGAGGGCATCGTCTCGGTGATCAACGCGAAGATGGCCCAGGCGATCCGGACGCTCACGGTCGAGCAGGGGATCGAGCCGCGCGACTTCGCGCTCGTCGCCTTCGGCGGCGCCGGACCGATGCACGCCGCGTTCCTCGCGCGGGAGCTCGGGATCGGCGAGGTGATCGTGCCCCCGCTCGCCGGTGCGTTCTCGGCCTGGGGAATGCTCGAGACGGAGCTTCGCCGCGACTTCACCCGCCCGTTCTTTCGCCGGGCGAGCGACGCCGACCTCGAGTCGCTCGCCGCGGCATGCGCGGAGACCGCCCGCGAAGGGCGCGAGGCGCTCGAGGCGGAGGGGGTGCCTGCCGACGTCTGCCGCTTCGAGCACTCGCTCGACATGCGCTACGAGGCGCAGGAGTACACGCTCGCGATCCCGATCGACAGCCCGGACGCACCGACCGGGCCGGGCTTCGTCGAAGAGATGACGCAACGCTTCAACGCAGCGCACGACTTCCGCTACGGCCACTCGAACCCGGGCGCCCCGGTCGAGTTCGTGTCCCTGCGTGCCGCCGCCTTCGGCGACCTCGGGCACGCCGAGCCCGAGGAGCTCACGGCGTTGGACGGGGCTCCCGCGCAGCGCACGCGCGAGGTGCTCTTCGACGGGATCGACCATCCCACGGCGATCCTCTCCCGTGACGAGCTCGGCGTCGGCACCGAGCTCGAGGGCCCGCTCGTCGTCGAGGAGGTCACGGCCACCACGGTCGTCCCGCCGGGCTCCACGCTCACGGTCGACCGCTACGGCTCGCTCGTCATCGCGATCGGAAAGGAGGGCTAGGCAATGGCCACGACCGCCGTCGACCCGATCACGACCGAGGTGATCCGGAACGCGCTCAACTCGGCGGCAGACGAGATGAACGCCACGCTCATCCGCTCCGCCTACACCTGGATCATCTACGAGGTGAAGGACTGCTCGGTCGCGCTCCTCGACGCCGAGCACCGGGTGCTCGGGCAGTCGGCCGGGTTGCCGATCTTCCTCGGCAACCTCGAGGTGTGCACGCGCGTGACCGAGGAGATGTACGGCCGCGAGGCCTGGCGGCCGGGTGACGTGTGGATCATGAACGACTCGTATCTGGCGGGGACGCACCTGAACGACATCACCGTGTACGGGCCGATCTTCCACGACAACGAGCTCGTCGGGTTCGCCGCCTCACGAGCGCACTGGCTCGACGTCGGTGCGAAGGACGCCGGCGCGCCGATGGACTCGACCGAGATCTACCAGGAGGGCATCCGCCTCGGGCCGACGAAGGTGGTCGAGGGCGGGCGCGACCGGCGCGACGTGATCGACCTCCTCGCCCGAAACTCGCGCTTCTCGTATCCCGCGGTCGGTGACCTGAACGCGCAGATCGCGTGCGCGCGCACGGGCGAGCGCCGTCTCTCGGCGATCATCGAGCGCTTCGGCACCGAGACGGTCGCCGCCGCACGCGACGAGATCTTCGCCCAGACCGAACAGCTCGAGCGAATCGCGATCGGCGAGATCCCGGACGGCGTGTACGAGGCCGAGGGCGCCCTCGACAACGACGGCCTCTCCGACACGCCTGTGACCGTCCGGGTGCGCATCGAGATCAGCGGCGGTGACATGTCGATCGACCTCCGCGGGACCGACGACGCGGCCGCCGGCCCGGTCAACTGCGGCGAGCCGCAGGCGATCTCGGCCTGCCGGGTCGCCTACAAGCTCCTCGTCGCTCCCGACCTCCCGACGAACGGCGGCTCGTTTGCGCCGCTCTCGGTCCAGGTGCGGCGCGGCTCGGTCGTCGGGGCGACGGAGCCCTCGCCGTGCGCGTGGTACTTCAGTCCCCTCGGGCTCCTGATCGACCTCGTCGTCAAGGCGCTCAGCCCGGTCCTGCCTCAAAAAGCGGCTGCAGCCAGCTACGGCGACTCGATGATCGTCACCTGCGCCGGGCTCGACCAGCGCACGGGCGAAGGGTTCTTCCACATCGAGCCGACGGTCGGCGGGTGGGGCGCCTGGGAAGGATCCGACGGCGAGAGTGGGCTGATCAACAGCGTCAACGCCGGGATGAAGGACTTCCCGATCGAGATCCTCGAGACACGGATCCCGCTGCACGTGCGCCGGTACGGGTTCCGGGCCGACTCCGGCGGCGCCGGGAAGTGGCGCGGCGGAAACGGCGTCGTGCGCGAGTTCGAGGTCGAATGCGACGAGGCGTACGTCTCGCTCTGGTGGGAGCGGTCGAAGACCCCTGCGTGGGGGCTCTTCGAGGGTCGCGATGCGACACCGCCCGACCTCGTCATCAATCCCGGCCGTCCCGA
>DASZLW010000069.1:0-14549 GCA_035552175.1 Gaiellaceae bacterium
GATGATCCGGCGGTTCGAGCGCCTCGAGACCGACCTCCTCGTCGAACGGCATGCGCGCGTCGACGACCTCGCCCTGCTCGTCGACCTGATCACGGCGCAGTGGCGGTCGATCAACGAGCGTCTCGACCGGATCGAGCGCGCCGTCGACCCGCGTGCAGACGTCGTTCCGATCCGCCCCGCCGATACGGGCTAGCACGGAAGAGGTCAGGCCGGAAGCAGGAGCTCGAACCGGGAGCCGGCGCCGACTTTGGACTCGAGGTTGATCTTCCCGCCGAGCGCGAAGGAGAGCTCGCGGGCGATCGCGAGCCCGAGGCCGGTGCCGCCGCCGTCGGAGACGAACGGGCGGAAGAGGCGCTCGAACTGGTCGGGCGCGATCCCGGGGCCCGTGTCCTGCACCGCCACGCGCACGCTGCCGTTCGTCTGCCCGAGCTCGAGGCCGATCCGCCCGCCGTCGGGGGTCGCCTTGAACGCGTTCGAGAGCAGGTTGTCGACGATCTGCAGCACCCGGTCGCCGTCGGAGACGATCACCGGGTTCGCGGTCACGTCGACCGTGAAGTCGATCGAGCGCGCCCGGGCCTGCTCGGCGAACGTGTCGTAGGCCTGCTCGACGAGCTGCTCCATCCCGACCTCCTCCTTGAGCACGGTGAAGCGATGGGCATCGAGCTTCGCGAGGTCGAGGATGTCTCCGACGAGCCGCTGCAGGCGCTCTGCCTCCGCCCCGACGATCGCGAGCGAACGCGCCTGCTGCTCGGGGCCCTCGACGACTCCCTCCGCGAGTGCCGCCACGTGCCCGCGGATCGCCGTCAGGGGTGTCCGCAGCTCGTGCGAGACCGACATCAGGAAGTTCCGCTCGCGCGCCTCCGATTCCATCAACCGCTGCGTCATCTCGTCGAATCGCTCCGACAGGTGGCCGATCTCCCCCGCCGCGCGGTGCGGGACGACGACGTCGTAGTTGCCGCCGGCCACCTCGTCCGCGGCCCGCGAGAGCCCGAGCAGGGGCCGCACGAGCCGCCGCGACACATACCACGCGAGCGCTCCGACCACGAGCAGCCCGAACCCGAACGCCACCGCGAGCCGCCGCACGAGCGAGTTCACGACCCCGTTGATCTCCGTCTTCTGCTTCGCGATCACGAGCGCGCCGATCGCCTTCCCGCCGACCCGGATCGGGCTCGCGACGGCGTAGTAGTCGCCCTTCAGCCCGGGCAGCGTCGTCTCGAAGGTCAGCGATTCCCCCGAGGTCCAGTCGATCGACTTCAGGTTGAGCGTCGGCAGGCCCGACTTCTCACCCGGGAAGAGGTTCGCGGTCCCGTCGAAGTAGATGCGGTCGCCCGTGGCCGACTCGAGTGCCTTCCGGGCGAAGATCGGCGCCCGCTGCGCGTTCGCGGCGAAGTCGGCGTCCACCGCGCCCGAGTAGAGGGAGGCGATCCCTCTCGCCTCGTTCCGGAGGTTCGACAGCGCCTGGTTCCGGGCGAAGTCCCGGAAGAGCTGCACCGCGATGAGCGACGTCACGATCCCGGCGATCACGAGGCCTGCCAGGAAGAGCAGCGGCAGGCGGACACGGAGGGACGAGACCACGGCGTCGAAGGCTAGTGCGCGGCGTCCCTCTGGATCTCGCGGACGGTCGAGACCTTGTAGCCGACGCCCCACACCGTCACGATCGGCGAGGCGTCGCCCAGCTTGCGCCGCAACTGCCGCACGTGCACGTCCACCGTGCGCGTGTCGCCCGCGAACGTGTAGCCCCAGACGCGCTCGAGCAGCTGGTCGCGGGTGAGGACGAGCCCGCGGTGGTCGAGGAGCTCCCAGAGGAGATCGAACTCCTTCGGTGCGAGCTGGATCTCCTCGTCGTTCACCTTCGCCTCGCGCCGCCCGGCGTCGACACGAAGGTCGCCGTGCTGGATCACCTCGGTCTCGAGCTCGCGGCGCTCGGGCGACGAGCGCCTGAGGATCGACTTGATGCGGGCGACGAGCTCGCGTGGATTGAAGGGCTTCGTGAGGTAGTCGTCGGCGCCGACCTCGAGCCCGATGATCTTGTCGACATCCTCGTCGCGCGCGGTCAGCATCAGGATCGGCACGTCGGACTGCTGGCGCAGCCGCTTGCAGACCTCGATCCCGTCGATGTCCGGGAGCATCAGATCGAGCACGACGAGCGCCGGCGCGTGCGCGCTCGCCTCGCTGATCGCGTCCATCCCCGTCGCCGCCGTCCTCACCGCGTAGCCCGCGTTCTTCAGGTAGAGCGCCACGAACGACGCGATCGAGCTCTCGTCCTCGACGACCAGGATGGTCGGGACCGTCGTCGCCATTACTTGCCGCTCGGCGTGGTGGTCAGGAGGCCGCCGAAGCTCGAGCTCGTCGAGGCATTCGTGAGGGTGAGCGGCTTGCCGCCGTTCACCGAGATCGTGCCGTCGTTCGGGGCCGTCCCGAACGGGAGCACGGTTCCGGTCTCCGACGGACTCGTCGCGACGACCGTGCCCGTCCCGACGGCCGAGACGTCGACGCCCGAGGCGATCAGCTCGAGCGTGTAGCGGCCCGACGGCAGCAGGAAGCGGACGTCGCTCGCCGTGAAGACGCCCGTGCCCTTCGAGAACCGTGCTTTCGAGCTCGACACCGACGGCACCGACGACGGATCGTCGGGCGTGTAGCGGAGCACCATCAGCGTGCCCTGGTCGAAGTGACCGTAGACGACGCCTCTACCCTGGATGTAGATCGTGCCGCTGGCGCCGCTGATCGCGAGCGAGCCGTCACCGGCACGCTCGGCGGCGCTCGCCGCGATCGGAACGACCAGGACGACCACGAGCACTATGAGGCAGATCCTGCGCATAGCTCCAGAAAGTTTCGCCGGTCCAAGTATGCCGTGATTCACGGAAAGGTAAGGATTTCCTCACGGATCGGCGGGAAGGACGCCGACCTGATAGAGGCTGCCGTTTCATGGCCCCGCTCGTTGCGATCCCGCTCTTCGTCGTCTCCGCCGCGCTGACCTTCGGCGCGGCCGGATTCTTCGCCGACGCGCTCGACCGTCTCGGCCCACGGCTCGGCCTGCCGGAGGCCGCCGTGGGCCTCCTGACGGCCTTCGCCGCCGACACCCCGGAGATCTCCTCGGCGATCGTCGCACTGGTCTCGGGGAAGCGGGACGCGAGCCTCGGCGTCGTCCTCGGCTCGAACGTCTTCAACCTCGCCGCGATGCTCGGGGTCGGCGCGCTCGCCGCGGGCGCCGTCGCCGTCCACCGTGAGGCGCTCCTGCTCGAAGGAGCCGTCAGCATCGCCGCCTTCCTCGTCACCTGCGGCCTGATTCTCGGCCTCTTCCCCGCCTGGGCCGCGCTCGTGCTGCTGCTCGGGGTCATCCTTCCCTACCTCCTCGCGCGCATGAGGAGGTCGCCCGTGCATGCCTCCGCTCACCATCACCTCACCTCCGGGGCGATCCGCAGGCCGGCGATGCTGATCGTGCCGGCGGTGATCCTGATCGTGGCCGGGAGCACCGGGATGGTGAAGGCGGCGCTCGCGCTCGCCGACCGGTGGCACGTGTCGCAGACGGTCACGGGTTTTCTCGTCCTCGCAGTCCTGACGAGCCTGCCGAACGCGTTCACGGCCGTCCGTCTCGCCCGCGCCGGGCGGGGCGACGCGGTCGTCACCGAGACACTCGCGAGCAACACCCTCAACCTGATCGGCGGGATCCTCGTGCCGGCCCTCTTCGTCGGCATCGCGGCGCGGAGCGGGGACGTCGAGCTCGACCTCGCGTGGCTCGCGGGGCTGACGCTCGTCGCGCTCGTCGCACTCGTGCCGGCTCACGGCCTCGGGCGTCGCGCCGGCGTGCTGCTCCTCGGCGGCTACGTCGCGTTCGTCGCGCTCCAGCTCACGATCTCGTGAGTGCGGCGGACCCGCTCGTTACACTCGGAACGATGCCGCTTTTCCGCAAGGGCAGCGAGGACGGCGCCCCTCCCCCTCGGCCGATCAGCGCGAGACGCCCGCACCCCGGCCTGTTGCGCCGCGAACGCCGCGCGCTGCTCGCCGCGCGCGAGGATCGGCTGCGGGATCTCGGCGGCCTGACCGTCGAGATGTACCGCAGGGGAGCCTGGCGCGACGATCTCCTCCACGAGCGGTGCGCCGAGGTAATCGGCATCGACGCCCGCCTCGCCGAGATCGACGAGCTCCTGCACGGCAGCGAGGGCACCAACCGGTGCGTCTGCGGGGCCGCCGTCCTGCGCGGCTCGCACTTCTGCCCCAACTGCGGCCGGCTCCTCGACGAGGACGAAGCCGACAGGACGAGGATCGCGGGCGGCACGGGCTTCCTCTCAGAGGACACGATGCTCTCCGAAGACGGGTTCGGCGAGGACACGATCCTCGCACCGCCGCCGGAACCCGACGACGCCTAGATGGCAGCGCCCGGCCACGCGCGCACGCTCGCGATCGCGACGGCCGAGGCGCTCTGCCCGCGCTGCAGCGCCCGCCGCTCCCCCTCGCAGGCCTACTGCCTCGAATGCGGCCTTCGGCTTCCGGTCACCGGAAGCGCGGTCGCCGCGCTCAGGCGCGGCTGGATCCGGAGCATCGGCTGGTACCCGGGAGACTGGGTCTGGCTGTCGCTGGCCGCGTTCCTCGTCGCCGCCGGCGGCGCCGCCGCCGCGATCTCTGTGAACCGCCACCATGCCGCGGCCGCGGCGACGACGTTCGTCACCCCCGCGCCGCACGCGGTCGCCGCCACGACCACCCCGGCCGGCCCGAACGGGGAGACGGCGTGGCCTGCAGGCCAGGGGGGCTTCACGGTCGTCCTCCTCTCGGCGCCCGCGCCGAACGGTCAGGGACATCCCGAGGCTGTCGCTCGGCGGGCCGCCCGCGCCGGGCTCCAGCAGGTCGGAGTGCTCGACTCGTCGAACTACTCGAGCCTCCACCCCGGTTACTACATCGTGTTCGCCGGCATCTACGGCGGCGACTCGGACGCGGCGACGGCACTCGAAACCGTGCGCGCCCGGGGCTTCGGCGGGGCCTACGTCGCCCGGGTATCGCCCTGACGTGGGTGAAAGAACGACACTTCGACTCCGCTTGAGTTGTCGAGAGAGAAAACATTTGTAACATTTTCGGGAACCAGGTAGAGTTTTCCGCGGTAGGGCGCTCGGGTCACGCCCAGCCGCTCTCCAAGCCCGTTTCGACATAGTCACCGAGGAGACTAGAGCCCCAGCATGGACGAACGCACGCTCCAAATTCAGCACTGTATGTATCAATACTCTCGAGCGATCTATCGTTCGATCAAGGATCTGATCGACCCGTACGTCGACCCCGACACGCACCTCGAGTACCGGCGTGAGGTGCTCGCCGCGTGCGAGGGGACGATGGAGCGTCTCGCAGCCGATCCGCACTACTTCGCGAAACCCGATCGGGCGCTGTTCCAGGACATCCGGCGCTACTTCCCGATCACCGTGCAGGCGCAGGTGGCGTGGTCTGTGAACCACGGAGTCGGCGCCGCGGTCGAGTTCATCGAGGAGCAGATCGAGTCGGGCGCGTTCGAGGGTGGGGTCGCCCACTGCCACGCGACGACCCGAAAGGGCAAGCCGTGCCAGCGCACCCCGCTTCCGGAGCGGGATTACTGCCCGTCGCATCAGCATCTCGATCGATCCCGGGTCGCAGCGTAGGAATCGCGAGACCAAGCGGTGCGGGGCCGTTCGCGAGCGATAAGCTCGGAACGGCTTGAGTCACGACACCGACAAGTTGATCCGCCAGCTCTCGCTGGTGGCATTCCTGATGGCCGAGCTCCGGCCGCTGACGGCGCGCGACATCAAGTCGAACGTCGAGGGCTACCAGGAGATGAGCGACGAGGCATTCGCCCGCCGCTTCTACTCGGACCGGGCCGAGCTCGTCGGGCTGGGCGTCCCGCTCGACTCGCATCGCGACGAGTTCACGGGCGAGGAGCTCTACACCCTTCGCTCGGAGCGCTACTTCCTGCCGCCGCTCGACCTCGACGACGACGATCTCGCGGCGCTCCAGACGTCCTTCTACATGCTCGAAGGCCGGTTCGCCTATGCCGAGCCGTTGCGCCTCGCGCTCCAGAACCTCGCTCTGGGACGCTCGGCCGGTGTGCTCCAGAGCGCTCCCACCGCGACCGCCGTCCGGGTCGAGGTTCGCGACCCGGACTACACCCCCGAGCTCCAGGGCCGCCTCGGGAAGCTCGAGGCCGCGATCTCGAAGCAGCGGACGGTCCGGTTCCAGTACTGGTCGATCGCGCGCGACGACGAGCGCGAGCGGACGATCAACCCGTATGCGCTGCTTCCCGAGAACGGCACGTGGTACGTGATCGGGCTCGACCTCGGAGACAATGTCGTCAAGAGCTTCCGCGTCTCGCGGATCCGATCGGAGATCCGCTTCGCGACCCGGCGCGAGCGCGACTTCCGGATTCCTGCGACCTTCGACGTGGAGGAGTTCCGGGGTCGCGCGGAGTGGCAGTTCGGCGAGATCGCCGGCAAGGCCCGGATCGCGGTCACATCCGACACCGCCTGGTGGGTGAAGCGCGAGTACGCCGGCGAGCGCAACCATGTCGACGACGGGGTCTTCGTGACCGAGTACGCCTCGCTTCCCCTGCTCGCGCGCTGGATCCTCAGGCAGGAGGGGCGCGCTGCCCCGCTGGAGCCCTCCCCGCTCCGGCGCCTCGTCACCGAGGGCGTCCGCGCCGCCCGGCGCGTCCACGAGGGCCCGCCGCCCGTACCGGCTGCCGAGCAGCGTATTCCGTGGCTCGACCGCCCGGCGGACCGGCAGGCCGGGCCGGTCGCACCGGAGCGCTTCGGCGTCCTCCAGTCGCTGCTCGCCTACCTCCTCGCCGCGTGCGGCGACGAGCGGGACGCCCTCATTCCCGCGTCCGAGCTGGTCGACCGGTTCTCGATCCCCGCCGAGGCGCTCGAGGAACATCTGTCGCTGCTCAACCTCGTCAACTTCGGAGGCGGCTGCTACGCGGTCTACGCCGAGCTGCACGGCGACGAGGTACACGTCGACAAGGAGCTCTTCGGCGACACGTTCCGGCGCGCACCGCGGCTCACTCCCCTCGAAGCCCGCGCGATCCGGCTCGCGCTCGAGTTCGTGGGGCCGATGATCGCCGCCGGATCGAGCTCGCCGCTCGACCGCGTGCGCGCCAAGCTCGAGGAGGCGTTCGGGCAGTTCGACCTCGCCCAGACTCCGACCCCGCAGGCGGGCGCCGAGGAGAACCTCGTCGCGACGCTCACCCATGCGATCGACCGGCGGCGGCTCGTCGAGCTCGAGTACCTGAAGCCGGAGTCGACGGAGGTCGAGACGCGGACGATCGAGCCCTACGGGATCGAGCGGCGCCTGCCTCACTGGTACGTGCACACCTGGGACGTGGACCGCGACGCGCCCCGCAGCTACCGCCTCGACCGCACGCGCACGGCGACCGAGCTGACACAGGAGTACGCGCCCCGCGAGGGATTCGAGCCCTCCGAGCTGCGCCAGGCGACGACGGCGCGCATCTGGTACTCGCCGGCCGTGGGTCGCTGGGAGGTCGAGAAGGGCGCACGTCCCCTCGTCGACGGCGCCGCGCTCTCGGAGCGGCCGGTCGGCAGCGCGGACTGGCTCGTCGGCGAGGTGCTCTCGTTCCGTGGCGAGGCCGTGGTGCTCGAGCCGCCCGACCTTCGCGCACTCGTGGCCGAGCGGGCCCGGGATCTGGAGCGCAAGCTGCGCGACTTCCGCGCGTCCGCGTCGGCGTCGTCTAGTGGGCCGGCAGCGTGAGGGTGAAGGTCGACCCCTCGCCGAGCGCCGACGAGACCTCGAGCTTGCCCTCGTGGGCCTCGACGATCGCACGGGCGATGTAGAGACCGAGCCCCGTGCCGGGCTTCGACGCGGTCCCGCGAACGCGCCCGAACTTCTCGAAGATCAGCCTCTGATCCTCGGCCGCGATCCCGGCACCGTGATCCGCAACCTGGACGAGGACGCTCCCGTTCTCGGCACGCGCCCAGACATCGACCGGCGCGCCTTCGGGTGAGTACTTGACGGCGTTGTCGATGAGGTTCGTGAGCACCTGGCGGAGGCGCGCTCGATCGCCGTGGACCACGGGAAGATCGGGCGCGATCCGCGTGACGATCTTCACCGAGTCGCGGTGGAGCTCCGCGGTCGAGACGGTGTCGCCGATCAGGGCCGCGAGGTCGAGCTCGTCGAAGCTGTAGCTGAACGTTCCGGCATCGATCCGCGAGCTGTCGAGCACCTCGCCGATCAGCGCCGCGAGCCGGTCCGTCTCGTCCGAGATCAGGGCCAGGAACGCGTCGCGCTGAGGGGCGGTGAGCTCGCGCCAGCGCTGCGCAAGGGTTCGCGCCGATCCGATCACGGCCGCCATCGGCGTCCGTACCTCGTGCGAGACCAGCGAGACGAAGTCGGCACGGAGCGCCGAGAGGCGTCGCAGCTCCTCTACCGTCTGCCGCTCGGCCTCGTGCAGGCGTTCCGCCTCCTCGGCTCGCGCCTCGGCGTGCGCGCCCTCGGCCGCGAGGCGCCTGACGAGCCAGCCGACGATCAACGCCATCAGGATCTCGAGCCCGGTCTGGAACGTGACGAGCCGCCAGCTGAACGCCGTCTTCAGCTGGTCGGTACGGAGCTTCTCGAACCCGGCGACGATCGGAGCCGAGACCCCGGCGAGCGCCAGCCCGCCGAGAATCTCGAAGCGGACGCAGGCCGCGGCGAGGTCGATGTAGAGGATCTGCTGGACGGGAGTGCCGCGTTCGAAGGCGAACACCATCACGTACGCCGTCAGAACGCCCGTGTCGAAGAGCTGCGCCACGAGGCTCTGCGCGATCTGGTGACGGCTGCCGATGTCCGAGCGTGCGAGGGCGAACAGGCCGACCGCCCCGGCGGCGAACGCGATCGTCGTGATCCTGGCCCACATCGCCCACGTGCCATGCGGGAAGGTGGCCGCGGCGACCGCCGCGATCACGAACGGAAGCGCGAGCAGCCGGACGAGCGAGATCCAGCGCTCGAGCCCTCTCAGCTGCATCGTCCCTCCAGCCGTTCGAGGGCCCACCGGGCGTGCTCGGCGAGGAGCGGGTCGTCGCCGCCTGCGTGCACCTCGAGCACGGCGATCTCCTCCGGCCTCCCGGTGCCCGTGTTTCCGAGCGCGACGAGCGCGTTCCGCGTCAACCATCTCGGGTCGTTCCTCGGGACGTAGAGCCGGCGAAGCAGCTCCTCGTCGAGCGGCACGTCCGTCTCGAGCCACGCCACGAGATCGACGTGAGCTGCCGCATCCGGCTCGGCGTCGCCGCGGCGACGCTCGACGCCGCGGTTCCACGGGCAGACGTCCTGGCAGATGTCGCAGCCGTAGAGCTGCGGCCCGAGCGCCGCCCGGTGGGCATCGGGGATCGGCTCGGGCACCTGCGTCGAGTAGGAGACGCAGCGGGTCGCGTCGAGCACGCCAGGCTCGTCGAGGGCTCCGGTCGGGCACGCGTCGATGCAGAGCGAGCACGAGCCGCAGCCTGCGTGGAGCGGCTCGGTCGGCTCGAGGTCCGCTGTCGTCACGAGGGTGCCGAGGACGACCCAGGAGCCGTGCCTGCGCGTGATCAGCATCGTGTTCTTGCCGTAGAACCCGACCCCGGACCGGGCGGCCGCTTCGCGGTCGACGTGCTGGTTCGTATCGACGAGAACGCGGTACGGCGCCCCGAGCTCGCGGCCGAGAGCATCGAGCTTCTCGCGCAGCTCGGCATAGCCGTCGTGCCAGGCGTATCGCGGCAGGCGGCCGTGCCCGGGTGCGAGCTCCGGCTCGGGCGCCCAGTAGCAGAGCGCAGCGGAGATGACCGAGCGGGCTCCCTCGATGAGCTTCTCCGGGTGGCAGGAGATCTCGGGGCGAGTCGTCGTGAACCCGAGGCGGCCGAAGAGGCCCCGCGCACGCCGCTCGCGGATGTGCCGCTCCGTGCCGATGTACGGCTCGGCTCGCGCGACCCCGACGGCGTCGAGGCCCAGGTCCGCAGCCAGACGCAGCACCCCATTTGTCCTCACGGTGTCATTGTTGCAGCGAGACCTACGGAATCCTTGTTATCCATCGTCCGATGAAGGCGATCCGCATCCACGAAGAGGGCGGCCCCGACGTGCTCCGGTACGAGGACGTCCCGGATCCGGTCGCCGGGCCGGGCGAGGTTCTGGTCGAGCTGCGGGCCGCGTCGGTCAACCACCTCGACCTGTGGGTGCGGCAGGGCCTGCCGTCGGTGCCGAAGCCGCGGATCCTCGGAGCCGACGGCGCCGGCGTGCTCGCCGGGACGGACGAGCGGGTCGTGATCAACCCCGGGCTCGTCCACGGCGGCACGATCCACGTGATCGGCGAACATCGTGACGGGACCCACGCCGAGCTCATCGCCGTTCCGGAGGAAGCCGTCCACCCGATACCCGCCGGTCTGTCGTTCGAGGAGGCCGCCGCATTCCCGCTCGTCTTCGAGACCGCTTACCGGATGCTCGTGACGAAGGCACGGCTCGAGCCGGGGGAATGGGTGTTGATCTGGGGGATCGGGAGCGGGGTCGCGACGGCCGCGCTCGCGTTGACGAAGGCGCTCGGGGGACGGGCGATCGTCACGTCGTCGAGCGCGGCGAAGCTCGCTCGCGCCGGCGAGCTCGGAGCCGACGCCGTGCTGAACCACGTGACCGACGACGTGCCGGCGGCGGTGCGGGAGCTGACGGGCGCCGGGGCACAGGTCGTCGTCGAGCACGTCGGCGAGTCGACGTGGGCCCGTTCACTGGCCTCGGCGGCACGCGACGCGCGGATCGTCGTGTGCGGGGCGACGAGCGGCCCGAACCCACCGGCGGCGCTCCACCGCATCTGGTGGCGCGAGCTCGCGATCTTCGGTTCGACGATGGGGACGCCTGCCGACTTCCAGGGAGCCTACGATCTGATCGCGGCGGGGAAGGCGCGTCCGGTCGTCGACAACGTGTTTCCGCTCGCCGAGGCGGCGGCGGCGCACGAGCGGCTCGAACGCGGCGAGCAGCTCGGCAAGATCGTGCTGCGGATCCCGCGCTAGCCGGCTAGAAGCCGAGGATGAACTTGGCGTCCTCGGACATCCGGTCCGGGTTCCACGGCGGCTCGAACGTCACCTCGGACTGCACCTCTTCGACCCCGGGAAGCTCGCGGACGACGCGGTCGATGTCCTCCTGGATCATCGCCCCCGCCGGGCAGCCCATCGACGTGAGCGTGTAGCTGACCTTCACCTTCGGGCCCTCGACCTCGACGTCGTAGAGCAGGCCGAGATCGACGATGTCCATCCCGAGCTCGGGATCTTCGACCTGGTGGAGCGCCTCGACGACTTCCTCGCGGGTGGGCATCTGTACGAGGGTACCCGTCAGGCCACGCTCACGAGCGGCGCGGCGTGCGAGAGCACGAGGTCGAGCAGCGCCGTGGTCGCGTGCTCGATGCTCGTGCTCTCGATCACCGGCACGCCGTGACGCTCGGCCCGGCCGACGATGGACTCCTGGAGCAGGCGGATCTCGTTCATCTGATCGAGGTACTTCTCCATGGCGCGCAGGCCGCCGGTCGTGGAGTCGCGAACGAGGAAGCGCGTCCGGTGCGTCTCGATGCTCGCGACGCTGAGCACGGTGTGCACGAGCAGCGCGCCCTCGATCTGCGTCGGAACCATTCCGGGGACGAGGTGCACTCCCTCGATCACCATCGACCAGCCCTCGCGCATCGCCCGTTCGATCGAGGCCTCGACGCCGACGAGCACCTGCCGCGTCTGCTCGAGGAAGCCCGCTTCGGCATCACCGCCCGGGCCGCCGGCCTCGAAGCTCGAGACGTGGACGGAAGGCATGCTCGAGGGGGTGAAGAACGCCCGGATCGTCTGCCGGATGAAGTCGGTCGAGGTGACGCGCGTGATGCCGAGCCGGTGAGCCGCCTCGGTCGCGACGGTCGACTTGCCGGTGCCGGTCGCGCCGCCGACGAGGAGGACGATCGGGATGTCGAGGGCGCGGAGGGCTGCGAGACGCCTCATCCGGAGTATGAGCTGTGCCCCCTCCTGCTCCCCGAGCACCTCGGCGGCAACACGCTCGAGCCGCTCCAGATCGGTCGCGACGGCGCCGGTCGCCGCGAGCTCACGGTCGAGATGCGACGCGAGCAGGTAGGCCGACTCGATCCCGACTCCGGCGGCGACGAGCGCGCGCGCCATCATCCCCTTCGAGTAGGGAAGCCCGTCCCGGTCGCCGAGTGGAAGCGGATCGGGGTAGTGCGGATGCATCAGGCGCGAACCGCGTCGGGTGCGAGCGCGACGAGCGCCTCGTCGAGGCCGGGAGCGACGACGTCGTTCCCGGCGAGGACGACGCGCCGGCCGTGCTCGAGTGCGTGCTCCGCCACGAGATCGATCGCCGCTCCCTTGATCTCGGTCAGGTACGTATCTGCGTCGAGCTCGCGGAGCTCGCGGCGAAGCCGGTCGCGGTCGCCGAGGCTCGCCGAGATGTGAACCACGTCGGCCTCGAGATGCGAGCAGCACGCAGGGCCGGCTGTGAAGACCGCGACCTTCCCCGCGAGCGGCGCCAACGGCCGAAGCCGGAGGGTCGCAGAGATCGCACCCTCCACCTCGCAGCCGACCGCGACGACGAGATCCGAGATCAGCCGGCGGTAGCTGTTGAAGTACGCGTCGAGCCCGTGACCCGGCCCGGTGACGAGGATGCGCCGATCCGCTGCGACCGGGGGGATCGCGGTCCCGCTGCCGTCGAAGACGATCACGTCGGGACGGCGTTCGGCCGCGACACGCGCCCCGTCGGCGACGTTCGAGCTGAGCACGTTCCCGGCGAGGCCTCCGCCCGCGCGGCGGCACCCGATCGTGGGAATGCCGCCGACGATCGCGATCTCCAGGTGATCCGAGGCGGCGTGACGGCCTGCACGCGAGAGGGCGACGAGCTCGTCCACACCGGGTGGGGTTTCGAGCACCTCGGGCTCCGCGGGGCCTCCGCGGCCCATCGTGACGACGACGACGTCCCGGTCGCGGGCGAGCAGTCGAGCCAGATGCGCCGTGAGCGCCGTCTTGCCGACTCGCTTGCCGGTCCCGATCACGGCGATCGACGGAGCGCCGACCTCCTCGTAGGAGGGAGGATCGAAGCGGAAGCCGGCACCGACGTACGGCAGCCCCGCTGCGAGCGCGCGCGAGGCCCACGCGAACCGCGCCGGCGGCGCGAGGACGGGCGCGTCCGAGAGATCGACGACGAGCTCGGCGGCGCCGAAGTCGTCGAGCAGCGGGACGCCGTAGCTCTCGCCCTCCCGCAGCTTCTCGGTGCCGCCGACGAGGATCGCGCCGACCCAGTCGTAGGGCAGCTCGCCGAGAGCGTCGCGAACGACCTCCGGCGAGTGCTCCCCGTCGATCAGCGCCACGGCTTTCATTCGGATGCGAGCGTCACCTCGTGCTCGATCCTCGAGGTGTACTTTTCGTACTCCAGCGTCTCGAGGTCGAACTGGATGATCCGCTCCTGTCCGTGGAACGGGTAGCGCCGCCACACGGCCACATGAGAGCCGTTGGCCTCGATGACGTTGTAACAGGGACGCGTGTTCCCTCGAAGCCGGAGCGAGGAGACCGTCCCGGTGTTGACCACGAACAGGTTCTCGAGCTTCCAGGCATACGGCACGTGCTTGTGCCCCGAAAGGACGAGGTTCACACCCGACCGCTGGAGGCACTCGATCGCGTCGCCGGCGTCGTAGACGATGTTGCGCTCGCGGCCGGTTCCGGGTACCGGAAGCAGATGGTGATGCAGAACGAACACGCGGAGCCATGCGGGATCCGCGAATTCCTGCTCGATCCACCGATAGCGGCCCCTGCCGATCTGGCCGTGATCGAGGTCGGGCTCGGTCGAGTCGACGGCGACGACCGTGACGCCGTCCTTCCTCAGCACCGAGTTCCGCTCGCCGAAGAGCGTCTCGAAGTGGACGTAGCCCACGTTCCGCGAGTCGTGATTGCCGGGGATGACGACGAACGACTCGCAATCGAGCCGGTCGAGGTACCGCCTCGCCTGCGCGTACTCCTCCTTGAAGCCGTAGGTGGTGAGATCGCCCGAGCAGACGACGAGATCGGGCGCGAGCGCGTTGATGTCCGCAATCGCACGCTCCATCAGGTCGGGCACGAAATGTGGATCTCCGCAGTGGATGTCCGACAGGTGCGCGATCGTGAACGTCGGCTCCACGACGGAAGTCTAGAGCGCGGGCACTTCCGTCCGCCATTTCGGGAACATCCGACCCCACTGGTACCGTGAGGACAGGTGGCACTGGAAACGCCTCATTTCCAGGCATATCGAGGTGAAGTGACTCCGCGCTTCGTCAACGAGGCAGAGTTGGAGTACGCCAAGATCCTGGACTACTACGGCATCCCCTGGCTGTACGAGCCGCATACCTTCGTGCTCGAACGCGACGGAGACGGCCGTGTGATCGAGGCGTTCACGCCCGACTTCTACCTGCCGGAGCAGGATCTCTACCTCGAGGTCACCGTGATGAAGCAGTCGCTCGTGACGCGGAAGAACCGCAAGCTGCGCAAGCTGCGGGCCCTCTACCCCGACGTGCGCGTGAAGCTCTTCTACGCCCACGACTTCGACCGGATCGCGTCGCGCTACGGCCTCAAGAAGGC